>JBFZEF010000038.1:0-3955 GCA_041307045.1 Halioglobus sp. | reverse complement strand
GTTTCGCAACCTTGCCGCATTAGCCGTTGGCGCGGTACTGCTCCTGGTCAGCGCCTGGGTCTACTGGCCCGGCCAGGCGGGCCCGGCCCTGCTCGATGACGCCAGCAGCCTGCGGGTAATCGGCGACCTGAAAAGCCAGCCCGAATTGGCCTTGGACTACATCCGTGGCGACAGTTCCGGCCCGCTGGGGCGGCCGGTATCCATGGCCAGCTTCGTCCTCGAAAAGCTTTTCCTCGATGGCAGCCTCAGCACCAGCAAGCGGGTAAATATCCTGCTGCACCTGCTCAACGGTGCGCTGGTGATGTGGTTGATCTGGCTGCTGTTCCGTTATCTCGGCACACTCGGTTATCGCGGGCTGGCCCTGGCGCTGGGCGCCATCTGGCTGCTGTCGCCCCTGTATGTGAGCACCGTGCTCTACGTGGTGCAGCGCATGGCGATGCTGGCGACCACGTTTATGCTCTGCTCGTGCATCGGTTATGTGTACTGGCGCGAGCGATTGCGGGCCGGCAGCTTCTCGCTCACCCTGCTGGGGCTGCTCGCCATACTGGTGCTGCTCGCGGTTTTCGCCAAGGAAAACGCCGTGGTGGTCATTCCTATCCTGCTGTTGCTGGAAGCCCTGTGGTTCCAGTTTGCGGGCGGGAATGGACAGCCCATCCGCTGGCTGCAGCGCCTGACCCTGGGCCTTATAGCTGCTGGGGCATTGACGGTACTGGTTGTCCTCGTGGCGGATTACGAGGGGCTGGCCGCCGCATTCCGCCATCGCTATTTCACCCTCGACGAGCGCCTGCTCACCCAGAGTCGTGTTCTCTGGGACTATGTCGGGCAGCTGTTCAGCCCCGAGGTTTTGCGCATGGGCCTGTATCACGACGATGTGGTGGTATCGACCTCGCTCGACCAGCCCCCGACTACCGGGCTCGCCGTCATCGCGTGGGTTGGGGTTCTGGCAGTTCTCGTGGCCGCGATGTTCTGGCAGTGGGGACGCTACCTCGCACTGGGGATAGCCTGGTTCCTGGTGGGGCACAGCGTCGAGTCCACCGTGTTGCCGCTGGAACTCTACTTCGAGCACCGCAACTATTTTCCCGGCGTTGGCCTGTTGCTGCTGGTCGGGGTGGTATTCGCCGCCCTGGTGCGGCAGTGGCCCCAGCTCAGGGCACCGCTGCTGGTCTACCTCGGTTGTTATGCGCTGTGGCTCGCCAGCCTCACCGGTTCCCAGGTGCAGATCTGGTCCAGCCATCCACTGCTGATTCTCAACAATCTCAATGCGCACCCGAACTCCTACCGCGCCAACGCCGATATGGCGGTGCAGATGGCCAACCTCGGTCAGTTCGAGGCGGCGCGTGAGTATTCGGCCAGGGCCTATGCGGTGAATGTCGCCGGGGAGCGCAGCGGCGACCACGATATCCGCGACCTGGCATTGGCCTGCATCGCCCAACAGCCGGTTGAGCCGCAGCAGATCCGCCGGCTGGGTACGGACAATCCCGCGCGGCCCTTCGGCTCTGTGGTCACTCTCCAGACCATGGTGAAGCTGCTGCAGGACGATACCTGCCCGGGTTTCGACCGTGCGGGGTTTGCCGATCGTATGGTGGAGATTTTCCTGGCGCCCGACACACCCACCACTGCTTCCGCCAATATCTACATCGGTCTGGCATTACTGGAGAACGCGCTCGAGCGCTGGCACTACGCCGATGCCTACATCGACCTGTTCCTGGCGCAGTCTCCCGATAATGCCCAGGGCCTGTTGATGAAGCTGCATTTTACCCGGGCATTGGGTAAAGTGGTGGAAGCCGATAAAGTCATGACCACGCTGCAGGCGATGCAGGGGCGCGGGCAGTTGACGGTAGGCGAGCAACAAACCCTGGCACTGTACCTGGAGTAGTAGCGCTTGAAATTGTCTGTCGTCATTCCGGCCAAGAACGAAGAGAAGGGGCTGGCTACGTTCCTGCCGTCCCTGCGCGCCCTCTATCCGCAGGCCGAAGTGATCGTGGTGGATGACGGCTCCACCGATGCCACGGTACAGGTGTGTGAAAATGCCGGCGTCAGGGTTATTTCCCATCCCTATTCCAAGGGCAATGGCGCCGCCATCAAGACCGGGGCCCGCGCCGCAACCGGCGACCATATCGTGTTTATGGATGGGGATGGCCAGCACGACCCGGCGGACATCCAGCGCCTGTTGCACCGGATGGAAGAGGGTTACGACCTGGTGGTGGGGGCCCGCAGTGGCCTGTCATCCCAGGCCAGCATTGCGCGCTGGAGCGCCAACAGCATCTATAACCGGCTGGCCAGCTGGATGGTCAACCGCGAGATCCCGGACCTGACCTCGGGCTTTCGCTGTGTCGATCGCCGCAAGTTCCTCGATTTCCTGTACCTGCTGCCCAACGGTTTCAGTTACCCGACGACCTCGACCATGGCGTTTTTCCGGGCCGGATACTCGGTGGGCTTCGTACCCATCAGCGTGGCGCAGCGGCTGGGCAGCAGCCACATCAATATCCTGCGCGATGGCGTGCGTTTCTTCCTGATCATTTTCAAGATCGGCACGCTCTACTCGCCGCTGAAAGTGTATTTCCCCATCGCGGCGGCGATATCGGGCCTGGGAATGCTCAACTATTTTTACTCGGTTTATTCCAGCGACAGCTGGCGCGTCACCAATATGTCGACCCTGATGATCCTGTCGGGGGTTTTCGTATTCCTGATCGGCCTGCTGTCGGAGCAGGTCACCAACCTGCAGTACAAGGAAACCGACACCGGCCACGAGTGATCCGGTCCTGTTGGACCGTTGCAGTTGGGGCCCGGTCGCGCCGGATCAGCTTGAGTTGACCAGCTCCGGCCAACCCGTGCGTCGCTCAATTCAACCGCCGAATTTCGCCTTGGCCTCCCTGCGCCGGGCGTGCAGTACCGGCTCGGTGTAGCCGCTGGGCTGGTCCCGTCCCAGGAAGATAAGGTCGCAGGCGGCCTGGAATGCGACGTTGTCGGCGAACCCCGGCGCCATCGACTGGTAGGCGGGGTCAGCGGCATTCTGCTCATCCACCACCAGCGCCATCCGCTCCAGGGTTGCCCTGACCTGGGCCTCGTTGCAGACCCCGTGGCGCAGCCAGTTGGCGATATGCTGGCTGGAGATGCGCAGGGTGGCGCGATCCTCCATCAGCCCCACGTGGTCGATATCCGGCACCTTGGAACAGCCCACGCCCTGGTCGACCCAGCGCACCACGTAGCCCAGGATGCCCTGGGCGTTGTTGTCGAGTTCCCGCTGTATCTCCTGGTCGCTGAGCCCCGCGGCCCCCTTCAGGGGTATGCTAAGAATGTCGTCGAGGGAGGCCCGTGGCCGCTGCGAGAGCTCGGCCTGGCGCGCGGCCACATCCACCTCGTGATAGTGCATGGCGTGGAGTGTGGCGGCGGTGGGGGAGGGCACCCAGGCGGTGCTGGCGCCGGCCCTGGGGTGGCCGATCTTGGCGTGCATCATCTGCGCCATCAGGTCGGGCATGGCCCACATGCCCTTGCCGATCTGGGCGCGTCCGAGCAGCCCGCAGTGCAGGCCGATGTCCACGTTCCAGTCCTCGTAGGCGTTGATCCACGGCTCCTGCTTCATGGCGCCCTTGGGGGTCATGGCGCCGGCTTCCATGCTGGTATGGATCTCGTCGCCGGTGCGGTCGAGAAAGCCGGTGTTGATGAACACCAGGCGCTCCCGGGCGGCGCGGATGCACTCCTTCAGGTTGACGGTGGTGCGGCGCTCCTCGTCCATGATGCCCACCTTGAGGGTGTTGCGCGCCATGCCCAGGGCGTCCTCGATGCGGTCGAACAGGGTGCAGGTGAAGGCCACTTCCTCCGGGCCGTGCATCTTGGGTTTGACGATGTAGACGCTGCCCCGGCGCGAGTTGCGATTGGCCGCGCCGTCCTTGCGCAGGTCGTGCAGGGCGATCATGGCGGTAAACATGCCGTCCATGATGCCCTCGGGGATTTC
>JBFZEF010000037.1:0-14687 GCA_041307045.1 Halioglobus sp. | reverse complement strand
TCTTCCGATCTTGGTAGAGTACCGGCTGCGGCAGTTGCTGGCTGCGCCCCAGGATTGATGGCACTCCCTCCATTAGCGGGAAGAACGGCTCCAAACCGAGTATCACTTGGCGGGACTCGCCGTAAATACGTCCTTGTAGGCTCGTATCGCGCATCCATGCGCTCAACGGTCCCGCCAAGTGATACTCGGTTTGGAGCCTACACGCTCAGGAATAGCGGCCGTTTACGTTAACGTAAGCTTTGGCTATACTGCACTCTACCGCGACTGACAAGGACCTGCGCAGGGTGACGGGCAAGACCTACAGCATTTCCGATCTGGCCAGTGAGTTCGGGGTAACCACCCGGACGATCCGCTTTTACGAGGAAAAAGGCCTCGTCGTCCCCCTGCGGCAGGGCCAGAAGCGGCTCTACTCCGGCGCCGACAGGGTCCGTATCAAATTGATCCTGCGCGGCAAGCGCATCGGCATGACCCTGCAGGAGTGTGTCGATTTCATCGACATGTACGACCCGGAACACAACAACGCCGAGCAGCTGCAGGCGCTGATCGAGGACGTCAAGGGCCGGCGCGAGCGCCTGCTGCAACAGAAAAAAGATATCGATGACATGCTGGCGGGCCTGGATGAAGTGCAGGCCCTGTGCGAGGCGTCCCTGGCTGACAGCCGCGGCAGAACCGCCACTCCAGACCCTCGCAAGCCCTGATCGGCCCCAATCACCAGACCCGAAAAGCAGAGACAGGAAACCCCGATGAATACCGGATACCCCACCCTCAACTTTGGCCTCGGCGAAGAGCTGGACATGCTGCGCGACGCGGTCTACCAGATGTGCCAGAAGGAGATCGCGCCGCGCGCGGCGCAGATCGACCGCGACAACCAGTTCCCGGCTGACCTGTGGCGTAAATTCGGCGACATGGGCCTGCTGGGGATCACGGTGGACGACGCGTACGGCGGCAGCAACATGGGCTACCTGGCCCACACCATCGTGATGGAGGAGATCAGCCGGGCCTCCGCTTCGGTGGGCCTGTCCTACGGCGCCATGTCCAACCTGTGCCTCAACCAGATCCGCAAGAATGGCAGCGAAGCGCAGAAACAGAAGTACCTGCCAAAACTGTGCAGCGGCGAGCATGTGGGCGCCCTCGGCATGTCCGAAGCCAACGCCGGCTCGGACGTGGTCAGCATGAGGCTCAACGCCCGCAGGGAGGGCGACTGCTACATCCTCAACGGCACCAAGATGTGGATCACCAACGGGCCCGATGCGGACGTTTTCGTGATCTACGCCAAGACCGACCCGGCGGCCGGGTCGAAAGGGATCAGCGCCTTCATCGTCGAGCGGGACTACCCCGGTTTCGCCCGCTCGCCCAAACTGGATAAGCTGGGCATGCGCGGCTCCAACACCTGCGAACTGGTGTTCGATAATGTGGCGGTGCCGGCGGAGAATCTCATGCGCAATGAGGGTGACGGCGTGAGGATCCTGATGTCCGGCCTGGATTACGAGCGCACGGTCCTGTCCGGCGGCCCGGTCGGCATCATGCAGGCCTGCCTGGATGAGGTGCTGCCCTACCTGCACACGCGCAAGCAATTCGGCCAGAGCATCGGCGAGTTCCAGTTGATGCAGGGCAAGTTGGCGGACATGTACGCCGACCTCAACGCCTGCCGCGCCTACGTCTACGCGGTGGCCCGGGCCTGCGACCGGGGCGAGGAAACCCGCCAGGACTGCGCCGCCGTTATCCTCTACGCGGCCGAGAAAGCCACCCAGATGGCCCTGCAGGCGATCCAAGCCCTCGGCGGCTTCGGCTACACCAGTGAATCCAACGCGGGCCGCCTGCTGCGCGACGCCAAGCTGTACGAGATCGGGGCGGGCACGTCGGAAATCCGCCGCATGCTGATCGGCCGCGAACTGTTCAACGCAACTGCATAGGACCCCGTATGAGCGTCATCCAGTCACGCATCAACAGCCGCGACCCGAGCTATAGCGCCAACCGCGAGGCCATGCAGGCCCAGGTCGACGACCTGCGCAGGCTGGTGGACCAGGTGCGCCAGGGTGGTGGACCGAAGGCCCAGGAACGCCACACCGCCCGCGGCAAATTGCTGCCGCGGGAGCGGCTGAACGCGGTGCTGGACCCGGGCTCGCCCTTCCTGGAGCTGTCCCAGCTGGCGGCCTACCAGGTCTATGAAGACGATGTTCCAGGCGCCGGCATCATCACCGGCATAGGCCGTATCGCCGGCCAGGAGTGCATGATCTTCGTCAACGACGCCACCGTGAAAGGCGGCACCTACTATCCGCTGACCGTCAAAAAGCAGGGGCGCGCCCAGACCATCGCCAGGGAAAACCGCCTGCCCTGCATCTACCTGGTCGACTCCGGCGGCGCTTTCCTGCCGCTGCAGGACGAGGTGTTCCCCGATCGGGAGCACTTCGGTCACGCCTTTTACAACCAGGCCCGCATGTCCGCGCTGGGCATCCCCCAGATCGCCGCCGTGCTGGGTTCCTGTACCGCCGGTGGCGCCTACCTGCCCGCCATGGCGGACGAGTCCATCATCGTTAAGAACCAGGGCACCATTTTCCTGGGGGGGCCGCCGCTGGTGAAAGCCGCTACCGGCGAAATCGTCAGCGCCGAGGAACTGGGAGGCGCCGACGTACACTGCCGCACCTCCGGCGTCACCGATCACTACGCCAACAACGACCACCACGCCCTGCAGCTGGTGCGCCGCGCCGTGGCCCGCCTGAACCGGGTCAAGCCGGTTGCCCTGGACCTGCGGGAGCCGGTGGAACCCCTGTACCCGGCGGAGGACATCTACGGCGTGATCCCGGCGGACAAGAAGCAGCCCTACGATGTGCGGGAAGTCATTGCCCGGGTCGTGGACGGCTCCGACTTCGACGAGTTCAAGGCCCTGTACGGTGCAACCCTGGTGTGCGGTTTCGCCCGCATCCACGGCTACCCGGTGGGCATCATCGCCAACAACGGCATCCTGTTCAGCGAGTCGGCGGTGAAAGGCGCCCACTTTGTCGAATTGTGCGCCCAGCGCAGGATACCCCTGGTTTTCCTCCAGAACATCACCGGCTTCATGGTGGGCAAGCAGTATGAGGCCGGCGGCATCGCCCGCCACGGCGCGAAAATGGTCCACGCGGTGGCCTGCGCCAATGTGCCGAAGTTCACCGTGATCATCGGCGGCTCTTTCGGCGCCGGCAACTACGCCATGTGCGGCCGGGCCTACGAGCCGCGCCTGATGTTCATGTGGCCCAACGCCCGCATTTCGGTGATGGGCGGGGAGCAGGCCGCCGGTGTGCTGGCGACGGTGCGACAGGAGGTGCTCTCCCGCGAGGGCAAGGGGATGACGCCGGATGAGGAGGCCGCTTTCAAGCAGCCGATCCTGGATCTCTACGAGAAGCAGGGCCACCCCTACTACGCGTCGGCCCGCCTGTGGGACGACGGCGTTATAGACCCGGCGGATACCCGCATGGTGCTGGGCCTCGCGATCTCGGCGGCGCTGAATGCGCCGATCGAGGAGTCGAGGTTTGGCGTGTTCAGGATGTGATGTCGGGCAACAAAATGAGAGAAACCCATGTTTGACAAGATCCTGATTGCCAACCGCGGCGAGATCGCCTGCCGCGTGATCAAGACTGCCCGCCGCATGGGGATTGCCACCGTGGCGGTGTATTCCGATGCGGACCGCGACGCGCTGCATGTGCGCATGGCGGACGAGGCGGTGCACATCGGTGGCGCGCCGGCCCGGGAATCCTACCTGCTGGGAGATCGCATCCTGGCGGCGGCACTGGCGACCGGGGCCCGGGCGATTCACCCGGGTTACGGCTTCCTGTCGGAGAATGCGGGCTTCGCGCGGGCCTGCGCGCAGCAGGGGGTGGTGTTTATCGGCCCGCCGGCCGCGGCCATCGAGGCGATGGGTTCCAAGTCCGCGGCGAAGCGGATCATGGAGGCCGCCGGCGTGCCCCTGGTGCCGGGTTACCACGGGGATGAGCAGGACCCGGAGATTCTGCGGGCCGCAGCGGAGGGCATGGGTTACCCGGTGCTGCTCAAGGCCACCGCCGGTGGCGGCGGCAAGGGCATGCGCCAGGTCTGGTCAGGGGCTGAATTCGACGCCGCGCTGGCGGCGGCGAAACGGGAATCCCTGGCCAGCTTCGGCGATGACAGCATGCTGGTGGAGAAGTACCTCACCCGGCCCCGCCACGTGGAATTGCAGGTGTTTTGTGACAACGCAGGCAACGGCATCTACCTCGCGGAGCGGGACTGCTCGGTGCAGCGCCGGCACCAGAAGGTGATCGAGGAGGCCCCGGCACCCGGCATGACGGAAGAACTGCGCAGCCGGATGGGCGAAACCGCGGTGAAGGCCGCCCAGGCGATCGACTATCGCGGCGCCGGCACGGTGGAGTTCCTGCTGGACGAGGACGGCAGTTTCTACTTCATGGAGATGAATACCCGGCTGCAGGTGGAGCACCCGGTGACTGAGATGATCACCGGCCAGGACCTGGTGCAGTGGCAGCTGCTGGTGGCGGCGGGCGGGCCCCTGCCCCTGGCGCAACACGAGCTGCGCCTGCGCGGCCACGCATTCGAGGCCCGGGTCTACGCCGAGGACCCGGACAATGATTTCCTGCCGGTCACCGGCACCCTGGGCTACCTGCGGCCACCGGATGAAAGCCGCCACGTGCGGGTGGATACGGGGGTGCGCCAGGGCGATGAGATCAGCGTGTATTACGACCCCATGATTGCCAAGCTGATCGTGTGGGACGAGTCCCGGGAGCGGGCCCTGCAGCGGCTCGCCACTGCGCTGGCGGCCTACCGCATCGGCGGTACCGTAACCAACCTGGATTTTCTCTACAACCTGGCCACCTGCCGGCCCTTCCGGGATGCACAGCTGGACACCGGCTTTATTGCCAGACACGCCGACCTGATATTCCGCCAGCGGCCGCAGGATCTGGCGCGGGAACTGCCCCTGGCCGCCCTCGCCCTGCTGCTGTACCGGCGCCAGGAAGGCGGGGCCGGTGCCGGTGCCGACCCCTGGTCTGCCTGGCAGTCCGCCAGCGCCTGGCGCCTCAATGAGCCCCACGTCCACCACCTCAGGCTGCACTGCCAGCAGCAGGATCACACAGTGGAGGTGGAGCAGCGGGGGCCGCTTTACCTGGTGCGAGCCGCGGGCCGGGAGGTGCAGCTGCAGGGCGAGCTGACGGGAGACACCCTGCAGCTGGAACTGGAAGGCCATCGGCAACGCGCCACCCTGGCACGCACCCGGGACGGATTCACACTGTACCTGGCCTGGGGCGCCTGCCATTTCCGCGAAGTCCCGCCGGACCTGGGTGAGGACGCTGGCGGCGGGGCCAACGCGGGGCTCAGGGCACCCATGAACGGTACCATCGTCGCCCTGCTGGCGGCGGTGGGCGATGCGGTGGATGCCGGCACCCCGCTGCTGGTGATGGAGGCGATGAAAATGGAACACACGATCCGGGCCCCGGTGGCCGGCACCGTGAACGGCTTTTACTACCAGGGCGGCGACCTGGTGGACGGCGGCGCCGAGCTGCTGGACTTCACCCCCGACGCCGTCGGGGGCGACAGCAAATGACGCTGCCCGCTGCTGTCACGCTGGTGGAAGTTGGGCCCCGGGACGGCCTGCAGAACGAGGCCCGGACCATACCGCTGGCGGCCAAACTGCAGCTGATCGATGACATGGCCGCAGCGGGGCACAGAGTGATCGAGGCGGGCAGCTTCGTGAACCCGAAATGGGTACCCCAGATGGCCGACAGCGAGGCCGTATTCGCCGGCATCTCGCGCCGCCCCGGCGTACGCTATACGGCGCTCACCCCGAACCTGCAGGGCTTTGAGCGGGCCGTGGCGGCAGGCGCCGACGAGGTCGCCATTTTTGCCGCCGCGTCGGAAGCGTTCTCGCAAAAAAATATCAACTGCAGCATTGCCCAGAGCCTGGAGCGATTCGCCCCGGTGATGGCCGCCGCCGGCGCGCGCGGCGTCCCGGTGCGGGGCTATGTCTCCTGTGTACTGGGCTGCCCGTATGAAGGGGAGGTCACTCCAAGGGCGGTGGCGGCGGTTACCGCTGAACTGCTGGCGATGGGCTGCTACGAGGTATCGCTGGGTGACACCATCGGCAGCGGAACCGCGGGCAGTATGCAGCGCCTGCTGGCCGTGCTGCTGGCCCAGTTCGAGCCGGCGCAGCTGGCGGTGCACTGCCACGACACCTACGGCCAGGCCCTCAGCAACATCCTGGTAGCCCTGCAGCACGGCATTGCCACGGTGGACGCCTCGGTGGCGGGCCTGGGCGGCTGCCCCTACGCCCGCGGTGCCTCCGGCAACGTGGCCACCGAGGATGTGGTCTATATGCTGGACGGCCTGGGGATCAGCACCGGCCTCGAGCTGGCGGCACTGGCCCGCGCCGGCAGCAGGATCTGTGCCGCGCTGGGCCGTGCGAACGGCTCCCGGGTCGGCACCGCACTGGACGCCAGGTCTGCCTGAGTTAAGCTGTCCGGCGGTGCAGGTCCAATCCGCAGAGGGCGATTAAAACCGTGACATCACAGGTACACCTCTTCCGCCTGCGGGTGCTGGCAGCTCTCCTGATCACCCTGTCCGGCTTCGGCCTGGTGGCGATGCTGTGGTTTCGCGAACTGACCGGCGCGGCCCTCGTCGATGCGGCACTGGGCGTGGTCTACATCATTATCGGCATCGGCCTGCAGGGCCAGTCGCGCTTCACCCTGTTCCTGGCGATCGGCATACCGGCGGCGGCCGCCGCCCTGGTCCTCAGTTCCACTCCCGAGGGGGCGCTCGGGAGGCTGCAGATCGCGCGCCTCAGCATCGACCTGGCTGTGATCCTCTGCGCCGCCGCGGAGCTGGCCAAAACCCGCAAGTAATCACCGCGCCGCCGCGGCCCGGGCCCTGCGCTCATCGACGAAGAGGTAGCAACCGCTATCCGCAGGCACCTCCTGCAGGGGCGTATCGACCTGCGCCGGGGTGGGTCCGTAGCGCGCCGCCAGGGGCCGCAGCCGCTCCAGGTCGAACTTGTACAGCCGCGCCGCATTCTCCCCGAGGATCATGCGCCGCTCCCGGTCCGGCACGCCGGGAAATGTGAGCTGCAGCGACTCCAGGTTATAGGGGAAGGTGCCCTCATAATGGGGATAATCATTGCCCCAGCAGATCTGCTCGATGCCCACTTCATCGCGACCGTCCAGTTCCGCCAGGCTGGGGAAGCTGGCGCCGTAATAGCAGTTGCGCCGGGCGTAGAAACTGGGTGGTTCGCGCAGCACCCACTGCATGCCGGCGTAGTTCATCTCGCCGATCGAGCCCGCCACGAAACCCTCGTGAATGCGGTCGAGGCTGCGCAACATGGCCGGTGCCCAGGAGCAGCCGGATTCGGTGAGGATGTATTTCAGCCGGGGGTAGCGCTCGAACACGCCGCTCAGCAGCAGGTGGCTGTACCCGCGCTTGCAGTAGAAAGGCACCTCGGATATCCACAGGGCTTCCGCCACCGGGCCGCTGCCATAGTCCGGCAGGCCCTGGCCGGAATGGTGGTTCATCACCAGGTCGCAGTCCTGGATTGCCGCGTACAGCGGTTCCCAGTCCGGGTGATACAGCGGCTTCAGCCAGGTGCAGTCCTCGGGCACCAGAGGCAGCAGGACGCCGCCGCGCAGGCCCGCCTCCGCGATCCAGTGGACGTCCTTTATGGCCTCGTCGATATCGTTCGGCAGTATCAGCCCCACGCCGGCGCGCCGGACCGGGTCCTCGGCGCAAAAATCCCGCAACCAGCGGTTGTGGGCGCGAATACCCGCCAGGGCGCGTTCATAATTTTCCGGCCGCGGGGGCTGGGCGGTCACCACGCTCTTGGTAAAAAACGGCGGTACTGTGTTGGGATAGACCACCTCCCCCACCACGCCCTGGCTGTTCTGGTCGGCGCTTCGCACCTCGAAATCCCAGTTGCGCAACTTCTTGCTGCCGTAGTGCTGCTGGGAGGGGTTGCGGTAGCCGCCGCGCCATTCGTCAAAGGGCTCCCGCCACTGCGGATCGAGATACTCGCGGTACTGGGCATGGCTGCCGCCGGCATGGGTGTCGGCGGTAATCAGGATATAGGGTTCGCTGCTCAAACCGAGTTTCTCCGGGTTGGTGTATTGGTCTGGTGGATGGCACTTACTTTCTTACTGTACCGCGAGTACCAGCATACCAACGACTGCGGGCCATTGAAGATCGGCGCGGCAGGAATCAGGTGGCGGCTCAAATGCTTGCACCAGCGCTGTCTTGCCCTGCGCCCGCTGGCTATAATGGCGCCGCCCGCAGCCGGGCCAGCTTCCAGTCAAAGGACTCCCAGCCCGCCATGGCACTCAAGCCCACCATCTACAAGGCACAGATCGAGCTCGCCGACAGCGACAGCAACCGCTACCAAAGCCTGGCGCTGACCCTGGCTCGGCATCCGTCAGAGACACTCGAGCGCCTGGCCGCGCGCCTGCTGGCCTACTGCCTCAACGCCACCCGGGGGCTGGAATTCACCCGGGGCCTGTCCACCGCCGACGAACCGGACATCTGGCTGCACAGCGACAGCGGCGAAATCGAGCACTGGATCGAGGTGGGCCAGCCCGAGCACCCGCGCCTGCGCAAAGCCTGCGGCAGGGCGAAGCGGGTCAGCCTGTACATCTTCGGCAAGAGCAGCGATACCTGGTGGAAGCTCAACGGCGAGGCCACCAGCGCCCTGCCGCACCTGTACGCCTGGCAGTTGCGCTGGCCCGAAATCGTCGCCGCGGCCGCGCTGCTGGACCGCACCGTGCAGCTGAGCGTAAGTATCGTCGGCGGGATCATCTACCTCGACAACGGCAAGAGCTCCGCCAGCGTCGAGCCACAGCTGCTGCATGGGCCCGGATGAGCCGGGCTATCACCGGGGCCGGAGATCAGTGGGCGTGGACCGGCCCGCTCGCGACACCCCTGCGCAGCAGCAGGAACAGGAACAGCAGATTGAGCGCAGCGTAGGAAACCCCGGCGAGCAGCAGGCCGGCGCCGGCCCCGAGTGACCAGCCGGCCAGCAGCAGCGCGGCCAGTGCCGCCAGCCGCAACAGCTCCCAGCGCAGCAGCCGGGTCGAATCCCGGCCTTCCAGCCACCCGGCGGTGGTCACCATTCCCGCCAGCAACAGCGCCCACAGGCCGACACCGGTCCAGTAGGCCAGTGTGGTCTTCTGCATGAAATCGAGCAGCAGCACGGCAGCCACCAGCTGCGCAAATGCATACAGGCCGACCAGGGGCGGCACCGCCGGATCGTACTTGCGAAACTGCTCAAGCCCGGTTTTCTCCCGCGGATAGCGCTGCGCCACATCCGCCGGTCGCCAGCCGTTGCGCGCGACCCAGACCCACAACTTGTCGCGCCAGCGCCTGGTGTGCCAGCTGTCGCGAAACATATCGACATAAATATGGGTGAGGGCCTTGACCGGGTTCCAGCTGTGCAGCGCCCCGCGAATGCCGTACACCGGAGGCTCACTCTCGAGTTCTTCCTGGAAGGTGCCGAACAGGCGGTCCCAGAGGATGAAAATACCGCCGTAATTGCGATCCAGGTAGATATCGTTCTGGGCGTGGTGCACCCGGTGGTTCGACGGTGTCACAAACACCCACTCGTACCAGCCCAGCTTCGGCACGTGCTCGGTATGCACCCAGAACTGGTAGATAAGGTTGATTGCAGCCACCGTGACCACCACCTCCGCCGGAATGCCCAGCAGGAACATGGGAATATAAAACACCCAGTCCAGCAGGAAGCCGGTGCTGGTCTGGCGCAGGGCCGTGGTGAGGTTGTAGTCCTCGCTCTGGTGATGGGCGACATGGGCCGCCCACAGCAGGGTGCGCTCATGCCCCATGCGGTGCTGCCAGTAATAGCACAGGTCGTACAGCACCGTGGCCAGCACCCAGGTGAACCAGTGATCCGCCGCCATCAGGTCCAGGGAGAAATGCGCGGTCACCAGGTAGTAGACGTAGCCGCCCACACCCAGGGTGACGAAGCGGCGGGCCTGGCTCAGCACGCCCAGGAAGAGGCTGCTGATACTGTCGCTCAGGCGAAAGGTATTGCGGTGCCGGGCCAGGCCGTACAGCCACTCGACAATTATCGCGAGGATAAAGAACGGTACTGCGGCGACAATCAGGTTCATGAATCAGCTTTCGCTCCGCGGTTCAAGGACCGCACGCCTATCCCGTCGACCGCAACGCAAACCCGGCCGGACCAGGCGCCAGTTTAATGCCCGCTGCGCGGAAAATCAGCATGGGCAGATGCGGATTTACAGGGCCGATTCCGGCTAGTAGCCGCCCCGCCCGGGGGCTATATTGCAGGCATGCGCACATACCCCGCCACGCCTGACCCTTCCCACGCCGTTGCGTCCGCCGATGGCACCGGGGCCTGCGCGGACGCCGCGGGCCTGCCTGAGCGGGAGATTTGCCACCAGGCCAGGCTGGCCCGGGACCCGCGTTTCGATGGTGAATTCTTTCTCGCCGTGCGCACTACCGGCATCTACTGCCGGCCGATCTGCCCCGCGCGCGCGCCCGCCGAAAAGAATGTCCGTTACTATCGCAGCCCGGCCCAGGCCGCCAGGGACGGCTACCGGCCCTGCCTGCGCTGCCGGCCGGAGTCGGCACCCGGCAGCCCCGCCTGGCAGGGTACCGCCACGACCGTGCAGCGCGCGCTGCAACTGATCCGGCAGGGCGCCCTCGACCGGGGCACCCTGGCGAGTCTCGCGGATCGGTTGGGCATCGGGGAGCGCTACCTGCGCAAACTGTTCGAGCGCGAGCTGGGCGTGTCGCCCCAGGCCGTGGCCCTCAACCAGCGCCTGCTGTTCGCGCGGAAACTGCTGGCGGAAACCCGGCTGCCGGTGACCCAGATCGCCTTCGCGGCGGGCTTTCGCAACGTGCGCCGCTTCAACAGCGCCATACAGGCCCAGTTCCGCCAGACACCCGGTGAGTTACGCCGCAGCCCGGCCAGGGCCGGCGGCATCCGGCTGCAGCTGCAGTACCGCCCGCCCTATGACTGGGTCGGGGTGATAGGTTTTTTTACTCGCCATGCCATCGCGGGGGTGGAAACGGTGACGGCGGACTGCTATCGCCGCAACCTGATACTGGGGGGACGCCCCGCCCGCATCGAGGTGCGCCCGGCCGCGAGGCGCGACGCCCTCGAACTGGAATTGCACGCGGCGGACCACAGCCGGCTGATGCCGGTAGTGGCCGCGGTGCGGCGCATGTTCGACCTGGATGCCAACCCCGCGGCGATCGCCGATACTCTCGGTCGGGACCCGTCCCTGGCGCCGCTGCTGGCGCGGTTTCCCGGAATACGGGCCCCGGGCGCCTGGTCCCTGTACGAGTCCAGCGTGCGCGCCATCGTCGGCCAGCAGGTCAGTACCCTGGCCGCCCGGGGGATCATCAGCCGGCTCGCGGCAGCGACCAGCACAGACCAGGACCACCGGGTCTTTCCGCCGGCCAGCGCCCTTGCCGTCCTGGACGACAGCCATTTCCCGATGCCGGGCCGGCGGCGGGAGACGCTAAGAGATATCTGCCGCCAGTTCGCCGCCAGCGAGGACTTGCTGGATCCGGACACCCTGGCCGCTGCCGCCGGCGTGGGGCCGTGGACCGTCGCCATGGTGACCATGCGCGGCGCCGGCGATCCCGACGCCTTCCCCCAGCGCGATCTCGGCCTGGAAAAAGCCTGGCAGGGAATCGCTCCCAATGGGCTTTCACTCAAGGACCGGGCGCCGCTGTGGCGCCCCTGGCGTTCCTACGCCGCCAACCTGCTATGGAGAAGCTACAGCCAATGAACTACCGTTACCTCGACACTCCCATAGGCAGGCTCCGGCTGGTATCCACGGGCTCCCGCCTCGCCGCAATCGAGTTTGAACACCACCACGGCGAGCCGGGCGCAGACACCTCGGCCACTGATGCCGTGCTCGAGCTTGCCGCTGCACAGTTGCTGGAGTACTTCGCGGGGCGGCGCAGGCAGTTCGAGCTGCCCCTGGCGGCGGCGGGCACCGCCTTCCAGCGCCAGGTCTGGGACGCCCTCGCAGCCATACCCTGGGGTGAATTGCGCAGCTACGCCGATATCGCCCGGGCCATCGAGCGCCCGACCGCGGTGCGGGCTGTGGGCGCCGCCAACGGGCGCAATCCGCTGCCCATCGTTGTCCCCTGCCACCGGGTTGTCGGCAGCAACGGTTCCCTCACGGGCTTTGCCGGTGGGCTGGGTATCAAGCGGCGATTACTGGAACTGGAAGGGTCGCTGGGAGGGCTGCCCCTCTAGCGGGGCAGCGGGGCTCAGGCGTTGAGGTCGGGAATCATGTCGTCCTTCAGGCGCTCAATGGCGTCCTTGAGGCGCAATTTCTCTTTTTTCAGGCGCTGCAGCAGGATCTGGTTCTGGTAGGGAAAGCTGTGGAGTTCGGCAATCTTGCTGTCGAGTACCCGGTGCCGGGTCTGCAACTGGAGGAGGCGCATGGCCGGCGTAATCGGCTCGTTGGCGGCATCTGCGCCGGAGCCGGCGCCATTGTGGGTAAACTCGCTCATGCTGTAACCGGATATCGTTCCGCTGTTATGTAAGCTGTTATGTAAGCCGAGGCCTGCGACAAGGATGCAACTCTATACCCACAGTGAAGTCATGCACAAGCTCTGTGGGGACGCTGAAGCGCCCGGACTGGCCAGGCCGGTCAAAGCCGCCGACTGGCGAGCAACTCACGCCACAGGGGGTGGCCGGCATCGGCAATGGCAAGGAAGTGCGGGCTCAGCAATGACTCGCCGCAATTGTAGCGCAGCGGTTGGCCATCCATCCCCAGCAGGGCGCCGCCAGCCGCTTCCAGCAGCGCCTGGCCCGCCGCGGTATCCCATTCACAGCAGGGTGAAAAGCGCGGGTAGAGGTCACCCTCTCCCTGCGCCAGCAGGCAAAACTTGAGCGCGCTGCCGCTGTCGCGTCTGGCCACCGGCCCCCAGCGCTCGCGCAGCCAGGCCTGGCAATCATCCAGTTTACCGTTGCGGTGGCGGCGACTGGCGAGCAGCACCAGCTCCCTCCCCGGCTGCAGCGCCCGCACAGCAAGCGCAGTGCGCGCCCATCCCCCCTGGCCTTCCCAGTGGTAGCGATGGGCAGCCACCCCGGGAATACCCACATAGGCAAGCTGCTCCAGCGGCAGGTACAGGACCCCCAGCACCGGCCGGTGGTTCTCGATCAGGGCGATATTGATGGTGAATTCACCGGTGCCCGCCAGGAACTGCCTGGTGCCGTCGAGCGGATCCACCAGCCAGTAGCGCGGCCATTGACGCCGCCCCGCCAGGGCAGCTGCCGGCGATTCTTCCGACAGCAGCGGTAGCGATGGCTCCAGCTGCTGCAGTCCCGCCTGCAGCAGCGCGTGGGACTCGGTATCCGCCAGGGTGAGCGGCGAATCATCCTCCTTGGACTGGAAATCGCCCGCGCTGGCGGCGTGGTAGTGGCGGACGATAAGCGCCCCCGCCTCCCGGCACAGCTCCAGCAGTGGTGTCACCAGGCCTGGCAGATCCGGCAAAATTACCTCCTTTTGGCAGTGCACCCACTATACCACCACGCGGGGCCGGCGCTGGCGCGCCGCAGAAAAACCGGCATAATCACGCGACGAAAACCTGGCGGGAAGCGCAGATGATCGACTGGGACGCTATCGACACCGTGCTGCTGGACATGGACGGCACCCTGCTGGACCTGCATTTTGATAACTACTTCTGGATGGATCACCTGCCCCGGCTGTATGCGGCCAGGCAGCAGATCAGCGAGGAGGAATCCTCGGCGCTGCTGCGCGACACCTTCCACAGCGGCGAGGGCACGCTCAAGTGGTACTGCCTCGATCACTGGTCGGAGCAACTGGACATGGATATCCCCGCGCTGAAGCGTGAAATCCAGCATATGATCCGCCTGCGCCCCTTTGCCCTCGAGTTCCTCGCCTGGCTGCGCTCCAGCCACCGGGACGTGGTGCTGGTGACCAATGCCCACCGCAAGACCTACGAGATCAAGATGGCCAATGTGGATATCAGCAACTGGTTTCACCGGGTGGTGGTGTCGCACGATCTGCAGGCGCCCAAGGAGGACCAGGCCTTCTGGCACAGCTTGCAGGCCCTGCACCCCTTCGACCCCGCCAGGACCCTGCTGATAGACGACACCGAGCGGGTGCTCGACTCGGCCCGGGACTACGGCATAGCCCACCTGCTCACCCTGCTGCAGCCCGACAGCCAGCGGCAGAAGCGGCTACAGACACGCTTTCCCGGCATCCACCATTTCGACGAAATCATGCCGGCCGCGGCAGCCCATGGCTGAACCGGCGGCGGACAGCAACCGCCTGCGCCTGGACAAATGGCTGTGGGCGGCGCGGTTCTTCAAGACCCGCAGCCAGGCCAAGGCGGCGATCGAGGGCGGCAAGGTACACATGGGCGGGCAGCGGCTCAAGGTATCGAAAGAAGTTGCCGTCGGGGATGTGCTGCTAATCCGCCAGGGCTGGGACGAGCGTGAGGTGCTGGTGACAGGGCTCGATGCGCAGCGGCGCGGCGCGCCCGAGGCCCGGCTGCTATACGAGGAGACCGCGGCCAGTGTTGCCACGCGCGAGGCGGAAGCGGCTGCCCGCAAGGCGGCCGGCGGCATGATCGACCGCCCGCCCGGACGGCCCGACAAGAAGCAGCGCCGCCAGATTCACCGGTTCAAGCACTCCTCGAGCTGAGCGCTCAGCCGACGGTGA
>JBFZEF010000036.1:0-12098 GCA_041307045.1 Halioglobus sp. | reverse complement strand
ACTTCCGGCAAAATCCTATTTTTATTATATTTTTCAATGGGTTATAGATGGCTGTATCGATCAAGAGCGCGGCTGAGATGGACAGGATGCGGGTCGCGGGTCGGCTCACTGCCGAGGTGCTGGAAATGATCGAGCCGCTGGTCCAGGTGGGCATCACCACCGGGGAGCTGGACCGGATCTGCCACGACTATATAACCAATACCCTGGGCGCGATTCCCGCTCCCCTCAACTACAACGGCTTTCCCCGTTCCATCTGCACCTCTGTCAACGATGTAGTCTGCCATGGCATCCCCTCGGACACCCGCAAGCTGAAGAGCGGCGACATCGTCAATATAGATGTCACCGTGATCAAGGACGGCTACCACGGCGACAGCAGCATCATGGTCCAGGTTGGCGAGGTGGCCGCCCACGCCCAGCGGCTCATCCAGGTCACCCAGGAGTGCCTCTATAAGGCACTGGAGGTCGTCCGGCCCGGCGCCACCCTGGGGGATATCGGCTGGGTGATCCAGCAGCATGCGGAGAAAAACTACTACTCCGTGGTGCGCGAATACTGCGGCCACGGGATCGGCAAGGTATTCCACGAAGAGCCCCAGGTTTTACACTATGGCCAAAAGGGCACTGGCCTGGTGCTGGAATCGGGTATGACGTTCACCATTGAACCGATGATCAACGCCGGCCGTCGCCAGACCCGCCTCAACCCCAAGGACGGCTGGACGGTCACCACCCGTGACGGTCGCCTGTCGGCCCAGTGGGAACACACCCTGGGAGTAACAGACACCGGATGCGAGGTTTTCACCCGCCGCCGATCAGAGGTCCTGCCGGTTTGAATATGGCCAACGACGCAGGGGCGCTGCCTCCTGCCATGTTCGATCCCGGGACCTTTGCCAGCGCACTGGAACAAGGCAAGGTCCTGCCCTCATGCAAGCAGGCCATCACCGCCGCTACAGACTACCTGCACGACCGGTTCCGCGGCGGCGCCTCCGCCGGGGAATTGATCCGCCTGCGGGCAAAATTCATGGATACCCTGCTAGGCACCCTGTGGGATCGCCAGGACTGGGGCCAGGTCGAGCTCGCGCTGGTAGCGGTGGGCGGCTACGGTCGCGGCGAACTGCACCCTCATTCAGATGTCGATATCCTGCTTTTACTGGGCGACGGCGAACACGGCCGCGAGCAGCAACTGGAAGTATTCCTCACCCTGCTTTGGGACATAGGGCTGGTCATCGGGCACAGCGTGCGCACGGTGGAAGAGTGCGAGAAAAAGGCCAGGGAAGACATTACGGTGCTGACCAACCTGATGGAAGCCAGGACAATCCGCGGCCCCGCTACATTGATGCAACGGGTGCGAGAGGTAACCGGTCCCGACAGGATGTGGCCCAGCGCGGACTTTTTCCGTGCCAAGCTCGAGGAACAGCGCGCGCGGCATAACAAGTTCGCCGATACCGAGTACAACCTTGAACCCAACATCAAGAGCTGCCCGGGCGGCCTGCGCGACCTCCAGATCATAGGCTGGCTCGCAGAACGGCACTTCGGGGTGGAGTCACTGGAACAGATCACCGCCTCCGACTTCCTCGACAGCGAGGAAATGGAAATACTGCACCGCGGGCGCGAATTCATGTGGAAGGTGCGATATGCCCTGCATATGATAAGCGACCGCGAGGAGGACCGGCTGCTGTTCGACCACCAGCGGACCCTGGCGGAACTGTGGGGCTTCAAGGACGGCGAGCGCCTGGCGGTCGAGCAGTTCATGCAGACCTACTATCGCTGGGCACTGGCACTGGGCCATCTCAATGAGCTGCTGATCCAGAACTTCGACCAGGCAATCCTTCACGCCGATAGCGCCGACGATATCCGGATTATCAACGAGCGCTTTCAGTTGCGTTCCGGCTACGTCGAAGCGCGCAGCGAAAACGTATTTAACGAAACGCCATCAGCCCTGCTGGAGGTGTTTCTGCTGTGCGCCACCCTGGAGGAGTCTGAGGGCATATCGGCGCCGACTATCCGGCTTATCCGCAACCACCGCCACCTGGTCGATGCAGGCTTCCGCGCGGATCCGCACAACCGCGCAACATTCCTCGAAATTCTGCGCTCACCCAACAAGATGTCCCTGCAACTACGGCGAATGGCCCGCTATGGCATCCTGGGGCATTACCTGCCGGAATTCGGCCGCGTTGTCGGCCAGATGCAGCACGACCTTTTTCATGTCTACACCGTGGACGCGCACACCCTGGAAGTCATCAAGAACGCGAGACGTTTTCTCGAACCCGAGTTCGACCAACTCTTTCCCGTGTCGAGCCGGGTGGCCCGGCGCCTGCGCAAGCCGGAGCTGCTGTATATCGCCGCCCTTTACCACGACATCGGCAAGGGCCGCGGCGGCGACCACTCGGAGCTGGGGGCAGTGGATGCGGAGCGCTTCTGCCGCGATCACGCCCTGGACGATAAGGACACCGAGCTGGTGGTCTGGCTGGTGCGCAACCACCTGGTCATGTCCGCGGTCTCCCAGCGCAAGGATATTTCCGATCCGGACATCATCCAGCAGTTTGCCGGCCATGTCCGCGACCAGGAACACCTGGATTACCTGCTGACCCTGACGGTAGCAGATATCAACGGCACCAACCCGACATTGTGGAATGCCTGGCGCGGCAGTCTTTTGCGCCAACTCTATACCGAGACCCGGCGCGCCCTGCAGCGCGGACTCGAGAATCCCATGGCAAAACAGGCCTGGGTCGAGCGCAGCCGCCGCGCCGCCAGCGAAATCCTCGAGGACCGCGGCTTTACCACGGAAGAACTTGACGCCCTGTGGGAACAGCGCGGCGAGGATTACTTCCTGCGGGAGCGGGCTGAGGATATCGCCTGGCACACCGAAGCCATCGCCGGCCACGTAAAGCGAGACAAGCCCCTGGTACTGATCCGCAACAGCTCGGAGTCCACGGTCGCCAATACCACCCAGATATTTATCCATGCCCGCAGTCATGCGCAGCTGTTTTCACGGATCTGCGCAGAGCTCGAACAGCTCGACCTGAGCGTGCATGACGCCCGCATATACAATGCCAATGACGGCATGAGCCTCGACACATTTTACGTACTGGACTCCAGCGGCCAGCCGATCACGGAGGACGGGGCTCGTATCAGGTTCATCCGGCAGCAGCTGACCGAGGCCCTGTCGGGCAACCTCGCAGCCCCGCAGATCGTGCAGCGGCGCACACCCCGCCGGGTTAAATCCCTGTCGATGCCCACCGAAACCAGCATGACCGTGGATGAAATCAAGCACGTCTCGGTGCTGGAGGTCGCCTCGCCTGATCGACCGGGGCTGCTCGCACGCATCGGCAAGATTTTTGTCGAGTACGGCGTCGAACTGCAGGCCGCGAAAATTCAGACCCTAGGGGAACGGGTAGAAGACGTGTTCTTTATCACCGACGCCGCCCAGCGGCCGATCACCGACCCGGAACTGTCAAGGGCAATACAACAGGCCATCTGCCGCGAACTGGACGACCAGGCGGCCGCCTGACACCGCGCATGAATCCGCACCTGCAACAACTGCACCCCTACCCCTTCGAACGCCTGCGCCGGCTATTCGCCGACCTGCGGCCGGCGCCGGGCAAAACCGCGATATCCCTTTCGATCGGCGAACCGCGACACGCCTCGCCGGCTTTCGTGCTCGCTGAAATTGCCGCCAACCTGGACCGCTTGTCGAATTACCCGTCCACTGCCGGAATCCCGGAGCTGCGTCAGTCCATCGCCGCATGGCTGCAGCGCCGCTTCGCACTACCGTCAGTCGATGCGGACCAGCAGGTACTCCCGGTTAGCGGCACCCGCGAAGCGCTCTTCGCCTTTGCCCAGGCCGTAGTGAGCCCGGGTCGGGGTGCGCTGGTGATGAGCCCGAACCCGTTCTACCAGATCTACGAGGGTGCAGCCCTGCTGGCCGGCGCCACCCCGCACTTCATCAACTGCACGGCGGATTCCGGCTTGCTGCCGGACTTCGCCAGCGTCACCGAGCAGCAGTGGCGAGCGTGCCAGCTGCTCTACCTCTGCAGTCCCGGCAATCCCACCGGTGCGGTCATTCCGCTGGTGCAATTGCAGCAGCTGATAGCCCTGGCCCGGGAATATGATTTCATCATCGCCGGCGATGAGTGCTACTCGGAGATCTACTTTGACGAGGACGCGCCGCCCGCGGGTTTGCTGCAAGCCTGCGCTGCAATGGGTGACGGCGACTTTCGCAATTGCGTGGTGTTCCACAGCCTGTCAAAACGCTCCAACCTGCCGGGGCTGCGCTCTGGCTTTGTCGCCGGCGACGCGCAGATCCTGCAGCAGTTTGCCCTCTATCGCACCTATCACGGCTGCGCCATGCCGGTACACCACCAACTCGGCAGCATCGCGGCCTGGAATGACGAGGCCCATGTGCGGGCCAACCGCGAGCTTTACCGGGAAAAATTCGCCGCGGTACTGGCTTGTTTAGACGGCAAATTGACTGTGTCCGCACCCGACGCCGGTTTTTACCTGTGGCCCCGACTGCAGGGCAGCGACACTGAGTTCGCGCGTAGCCTCTATGCCAGCGAAAACGTCACCGTGCTGCCCGGCAGCTTCCTGGCACGGGAGGCCCAGGGCTTCAACCCCGGCGCCAACCACCTGCGCCTGGCGCTGGTGGCGGAGCCGGAACAGTGCGTGGAAGCGGCCGAGCGCATCGTGCGCTGCCTGGAGCGGGGCTAGTGCGCAAGGCCGAGCGCGCCGCCTACATCCTGCGGCGCCTGCAGGAACTGTATCCGCAAACGCCGATACCGCTGGATCACCACGACCCCTTCACCCTGCTGGTAGCAGTGCTGCTCAGTGCCCAGTGCACCGATGAGCGGGTTAACCAGGTAACCCCCGCCCTGTTCGCACTGGCGGACACGCCGGCGGCCATGGCCGCGCTCGATGTGGACCAGATCAGGGGAATCATCCGCCCCTGCGGCTTGTCCCCGCAGAAGTCGCTTGCGATCAAACGGCTGAGCCAGATCCTGGTCGAGGAACACGGTGGGAAGGTACCGGCGGATTGGGCGGCACTCGAGCGACTGCCGGGAGTAGGCCATAAAACCGCGAGCGTGGTGATGGCGCAGGCTTTCGGAGTGCCGGCTTTTCCGGTGGATACCCACATCCATCGCCTGGCCCAGCGCTGGGGCCTGTCAAGCGGCAAAAACGTGGCGCAGACAGAGCGCGACCTGAAACGACTTTTCCCCCGCGAGCACTGGAATCGCCTGCACCTGCAGATTATTTTCTACGGCCGCCAGTTCTGCACCGCCCGCGGCTGCGATGGTCGCAGCTGCGAGATATGCCGCAACTGCTACCCAGGGCGCAAACAGTCGAAAGTGACCCGCAAGGCGTGAACCATTACAGCGCCGCGAGGAACGCTCTCACCACCATGATCCACAGTGCTATCGAGGACAGCAGGTATATTCCGAAGCGGTGTGCTACCCGGTTATAGCTGCAATGGATCAGGCTGTGAATGCAGCGCAGTACCAGGAACGCCCAGGCGCAATTGACGTGGAGGCTGTCCACCTGCCCGGTAACGATGATATAGAGACATACCGCATAGAATATCACCGGCAGTTCAAACAGGTTCTTGAAGTTATTGCTTGCTCCCGAAGCATCTGCGGGCACCAGCGCCTGCACGTCCGCGGGCGTCTTGAACTGCTCGATGTCGAGTTTGTGGGACTGGGCGTAGCCAACCCGCTGGACAAACATACACAACCAAACCAGCAGGGTAAGGATCATCATGCCCAGCACGGGCAGGGCGAGGGCGGCGCTTGGCAGATCCATAGATGGTGTTCTCCTTTTATAGTATTCAGGGCAGGCCGCGAAGCTCAGCTGTCCTCGTCGGACTCGACGATCGACCACGAACTATCCGGATCAAAAACCTGGATTTTCTCAACTTCCAGCGCCGTCTCCTCGCCAAGGTCCCTCTGGTAGACGACGCCATTGTGATTAATCATGAAACTCATTATGCCGCTGGCACCGTAGTCCGCGGGCCACGCCAGCAGCGCAACGCCCTGCGTCAACAGGCCATCCACGAAATACTCGGCTGCCCCACCCTGCGCATTTGCGCCCTGGGCAAAGAGGAAACGGTAGAAATAGCCGTGGTAGGGCTTGCGCTTGCCCGTGACCGCCTTATAGCCCTCGGCCGCGGCGCGCGCGACAGCGCTGCCAGCCGGGCTGGGCGCCTCTCCCTCCGCGGTCGGCCAGTAGAGTCCATTGCGCTGACCGGGGTCGCTTAAAAGCTTCGCAGCGAAAACACCCGGTTCATTGCCGTCGTGCCCTTCGGCCGCGTACTCAAATTGCGCGTCGATAAATCCGCGGGATACCGCTATCGCGCCAAGCTCATTGCGGCCAATGCGACGATAGACGAGCTCGTCCGCTCCCGCCGCCCCGTCCAGGTGCCACTTGCCGTCAACCTTGACAATGGGGATCGGCAAGGGCCAGTCGTTCTCACCCACCTCCAAAATCAGGGTGCCCTCCCCCTCAGGCACCAGCTGATGCTTAGCCTGGAAATCCGCCACAAAATCGGCTCGGCCAGTGGCATCCGCCACTTCATCCCCGGATGACACTATTTCCTCACTGCCGGGGCCGAGCAGGCCACCCAACGCTACCAGGTCGTTGCTTTGCAGTGCTGCGATGAGGGCGGTCACCGCCTCTTCCGGGGTGGCAAATGACGTGTGATCCTGAGCCCTGCTGAGCTGGGCGCCAAGGACCAGGAGCAGTGCCGAGAGAAACAGCGGCAAGCCACTGCCTTTACCCATAAGATTTTTCATCGCCTTCCTCCCCGTTTCCCGCCGGATTTGCCCATACTGCTACGACCTCGCTGGCTCGCCGCGCGCTCCGACTTGCCGCTGTTGCGCGAGCCCTTGAATGCTGACTGATTTTTGGGTGCAGTTCTCTTGGCGGCAGTTGCCGGCCGCGCAGCGGGCTTGGCAACACTTTGTTTGCGCGCGGGGGAAGCGCCTGCTGCATCAGGCCTGTGACCCCGATCACGCGCGCCTGCGGTTTGCGGAGTGGCCTTGGGACGGGCAGTCGGGTTGGCTGCACCCGCGTAAGTACCTGCGGGGACTTTCGCGTTTGCAGCCGGACGCTGTGCAGCCGGCCGCTGGGCTGCAGCACCTAGTTTCGCGCCGGCATAGGTACCCTGCGGTTTGCGAGCATACGCCTGTCCTGTCGCGGCAGGTCGGTTCTGTGCCTGCCGGTTCAATTCGCCCAGCTCCGGCCTGTTGGGACGCGCGGTGCTGATGGGACTCTGGGGATTCTTGCGGTAGTTATTCCGACCACCCTCGAAACGTTCGAAAGAATTCCTGCCGTCTGCATCGATATAGATATTGTTGTTGTTAAAACTGTTCTTATAGTTGGACGGGCGGTTGTAGCCGCTTGCCGGTCGATAGCCGTTACCGTAACGGGGATAATAGGGCGGCGGGTAATAACCCCCGCCTCCGTAACCGTACCTCGGATAGTAGTAGTCGTCATCGTCGTCATCGAATACCTCGTTGACAAGGATGCCCGCGCCGAAGGCAAGCAAGCCGGTGGCCACCATTTCCCCGCCGGTGTAGCCGCTGGAGGTGGTAGTAGTGGATACGGCAGTAGAGGTGGCAGGCGCGGCAGGCGCGGGGGTGGTATAGACCGCAGTCGGGTTGTACTGCGGCACGTAGACCACCTCTGGGTTGGCAGGCTGAACCACAATAATCTGCTGGTCATTCTGGGTTTCGGTTGCAACGGTCATCTGCTCCGAACTCTTCAGATTACCCATCTCTGTCGCTTGCGCGCGCAGGCGTTGCACCGCCTCCAGCACACCGGGTTCATCCGCCTGGAACGCAGCACCCAGATCAGTGGTCCAGTTCATTTCCATGCACATCATATCGACGACGGTGGGGAACTGGATCAGCGCCAGCATGGGCGGCGTAAACCCAACAGCGGTGCCTGCCGTTTCCAGCTCCTTGCCCTTGAGATCCGGGTTTTGCAGCAGCCAGTTGCCGGCATCGAGCACCTCCTGGGGGTTGGTCGACGTGGCGAGCACTTGTGCCAGTACCGGGTCGGGATAAAGCGCTATCGGGGCGAGCAGGGTCTCGAGCGCCTCCGGGGTATATGACACTGGGTCGGCCGCCACGGCCGGGGCGGGCGCAGCAGGCTCTGCCGTAGCGGGGACAGGGGTCGGAACCGCAGTCGGGGGCGCAGGCGCGGACTGCACTTGAGCGCTTTCATCCTGCACTGGCGGCTGCTTTTCAGAGCAGGCCGGCAATGCCACACCCAAGGCAACTACCGCGGCTATGGATGCCGCGGTCAATGGCAATCTCTTCATAATGTTGGACTCTCGTTTGCGGACATAATTTAACGAACTCCCGGTCCATTCTTCCGGCGCGCCCCCGGCGATGAGGGCAAGGCCGCCCCAAGCCAACAGGGGCCAAGCTCGCTCACAAGTATAGACAGTTTTCAACAGGCCAGGCAAAGACAAAATAGCCCCCCCAGTTTGCGCATAGCAGCTTGCTGTTCGCAGTAGTATTTCTATAGAGCCCGGGCCCAGAATAACATCTCCGGAATCCGTCTTGCTCTATGGTCAATTTAGCAATAGGCTCAAGCACAATGTCCGTTGCAAAGGTGTAGGAGCGACATTTGGATAATGCAAATTGCCAATGGGGGCGGGTTATACCGCTCTCCGACACTTTGATTATCGTTTGAGTCAATAGTCCAGTAGTCAGAGGAGTTCCCTTATGAAAAAGTCGAACAAGAAGAGCATAATTGCTGCTCTTAACAGCATCATGGAGATGGAGCTTGCCGGCGTCGTTCGGTATACCCACTATTCACTGATGGTCTATGGGTACAACCGAATACCCATCGTATCCTGGCTCAAGGGCAATGCGCAGGAGGGGCTCGCCCATGCCCAAAAAGCCGGGGAGCTGGTTACCCTGCTGGGCGGCCATCCGTCACTGAAGATAGGTGCATTGCTCGAGACGGAGAAACATGACATCGGCGACATTCTCCGGGAAAGCCTGGAACACGAAAAGCAGACCCTCGCAGGCTATTATCACCTCCTGAAGATTTCGGAAGGAGAATCCGTTCTGCTGGAGGAATACGCCAGGGAAATGATCACTGCAGAAGAGTTGCACCTCGACGAAGTGAATAAGATGCTGCGTAAACCCGGCGAAATAGCGATCTTCGGCGAATAGCGCGGGGCGGTCTGTCCGCTCGCCAGGTCACGTTTCTGGAAGTTTCCTATTGCGGTCTAGCGCCAGCGCAGAGCACCTCTGTGACAAGCTCGGTGTCCATGTACTCTTTCATTTCCAGCAACTGGCCCTGCTCCCATGTCAACAGAAAGTGATAGTGGTTGCTGTACGGCTTGCCGGAGACATGAAGCCCCTCCGAAGTTGCCTCGACCGCAACCCGGTTTTCCTCGGCGGTCATGTTCAAAATCGTGAACTTCAGCCCCGAGGGGAAGGCATCCAATACACCACCCGCAAACCGGCGTATTTCATCCTTTCCTCTGGACCCTGAAATCAGGGTATTACCCATGGTGACTACCCTGCCCTCGTCCGCATAGGTATCGGCGATCGCCTCAGCATCGCCCCGCTGCATGGCATCGAAGAAGTTGAGAGTAAGCCGTTTATTGTCTTCAGCAGTAGTCATTGCGTTGACGCCCTCCCCTTTCACTGGTGACCGCCCAACTGGCGTTGCAGTTTCTGCTTCATCGGGATTACCCACTGCTCCTTGAGTTGCGTGGACAGCAGGCCGGCTACTTCAAGTTCATCACATAACTTCATCTGATGGGCCAGGTCGAACATATCAAACTGGCGACAAATCTTTGCCTGCGAATTCAGCGTGATAAACGATATTCCGGGGGTCTGGTAATGGCTGCCATCGGGCTTCAGGCCCGGGCCCCGGTTCAACCAATGGGTTACCAGCCTGTTGTCCGTTCCCACGTAGACACCTACATAGGGAAAGCTCCAACCCTCCCAACCGACCCGCATGTCGCGGCCGTAATGGGTGGCCTTTATCTCGTCAATCCCATTCGCAGTGACGTTCATCACGCCGGCGTACTCGCAGGTATAAATGCAGTCATCTGCATACAATTCATCGACAAAAAATAGCCAATCGTTGCTACGCGACGCCTCCTGGTGCGCGGCGATCAACTTGTTCGCGGTGGCACGCAACACGTTCTCGCTCAGTACAGGCATGCGATGCCTCCCGAAAACCTTTCATCATCAGGAGATTACAGTATTCAGCGACCGCTTCAAATGCCCTGGGCAAGCGGCGCCTAGGTCAGGTTTCAAAGGGCTCGCTCAGGCAGGGCGCTTATCGAAACGAATATGCAGTTCCTTGAGCCCGCGTAGAACGATATTGGGCCAGTAACTCAGGTCGCTTTTCTCCTCTACCAAACGAATATTGTCCAGGCGAGACAACAACGCTGCGAATGCCACGTTCATCTCCTTGCGTGCCAGCATGGCTCCGGGACAGAAATGAATCCCCTGGCCAAAGGCAATGTGGTCGTCGGCATTCTTGCGATCTATATGAATATCATTGGGATCATCGAACAGCGCCCGGTCGCGGTTTGCAGCGTGGTATCGCAGCATGACAAGGGAATCTTTCGGAATATCCACGCCGTGAAATGCGGTGTCCTTTTTGACCACCCGCCACATGCCGGCACTGGGGGACTCCATGCGCAGGATCTCTTCAACCGCGTTGGCGATCCTTGTGGGATCATCCTGTAGTGCCTTCATCTGTGCTGGATTCCGGATCAGGCTGACCATACCGCCGGTGATGGCCGAGGTGGTGGTCTCGTTACCTGCCACCATGAGCTGCTGCAGGATGCTCTGCAACTCCTCCATGTTCAGGGGTCGAGTTTCGCCGTTATCAGGGTCTTCAATTTCTGTCACCACCAGGTCCGAAATCATATCGTCGCTCGGATTCTTCCTGCGCTGGTCGATCATGTCCGCGAAGTAGAACTGGAAGGCGACAATATTCTCCGCGTCCTCCACCTGCTCTTCAGCGGTCGCCATCTGGCTCAGGCGCCGTGCGAACGAGTCCGACCAGCGCTTGAATTCCTTCAGATCCCTGCGCGGCACACCCAACTGGTCTGCGATGACGTAGACGGGGAGTGGGGTGGTAAATTCACGAATGAAGTCACATTCTCCATACTCTATAAAGCTGTCAATCAGTTCATGCACGATGGTCTTCATGTACTCTTCCATCGCATCAACGCGGCTGGCACTGAAGACCTTGTTCACCAGTGTACGGTAAGTTCTATGCCGCGGCGGGTCGGCGGTAATCATAGTGTCGACAGGTTGCCAGGCCTTGGCGTAGATCGCCGTGACTTCAGGTGCAGGCTCCGGCCCCTTCAGCAGGTGATTGAAATTGTTGGAGTAGGTTGCAGTGTCTTTCAATAGCTTCTTGATGTCCGCGTAACGGGTCACCATAAATATGTTGGTACCCGGCAGCTGGTATACCGGCGCCTGCTCCTGCAGGGTCTGGTAGAAGTCATAGGGACAATTCAGGACCTTCTCATCGAAGAAATTGAAATCTGCGGGACAGTTGCTCATTGCCGTTCCTCTGCCGTGGCGATCGAAATCAGCTACAGCTCGCCGTTGATGTATTTGTCGATGGTCTGGTGGAAATGCCGGATCCGTACTTCGTGATAGTTGGCCAGCACCAGTTCCCGCGATTTCAGATTGTGCATGCCCTTCTGGATCATCGGCATGTTGAACAGGTCCTGGTCGAAGATCGTACCGAGGCTCACACCCAATTCGGGCGCCTCTGAAAACAGTTCGTTTTCACCAAGGCGTCGCACCGGCACATCCTTTGGTCGCGGCGCGCCAGTCGCGAGCTGCTTGATCACGATGACTTCCATCAAAGCGGTCGTGTGGTCGTCGCCGTTCGGACGAAAGCGATAGGTGATGTTGGGGTGAAAACCCGCCCAGGGGGCAAAGTTGGGAAAAATGGAGTAGAGAATTGAATCCATGCGTTCGGAGTTGGTGGCGAAGCTGGCCAGCTCCCGATCATGATTTTCACTGAAGGTTTCCGAGTTCAATTGACCTATATATTCGCGTGCGGTCAGGCCGTCGGGGACCTTGGCGTGATTGGGCCTGGCGACCATG
>JBFZEF010000034.1:0-3825 GCA_041307045.1 Halioglobus sp. | reverse complement strand
ACTTCCTGTGAGCGATAGGCCGCCGGGATTCCTTCAGGCACGAATACAAAGCGATACTTGTTGGCGTAATCGGTAAACAGCGGTGTATTCAGATCATAGATAATGCCTTCGTTGGCATTTTCCAGCGGATTGGCCGGGTCGGCGAACAGCCGGTAGTCAGACAGGTTCGGGCAGTCGGCCACAAATGCTTCGGTATTCAGCCCGGTGCCCTCGGCGCCACACAATGCTGCAGTATCGACCACCGGAGCGTCGGGGTTGCCCGGATCAACCGGCGGCTCAAGCTCGATCGGGGGCAGAGAGGCATGGGTGCAGTTGAAGAATTCTTCGTCAGTGGACAGGTTGCCGTCGTCCCCGATTCCATTCAGATAATACACTGCACTGATCTGGCCCCAGGTGGTGTCGGGATTATTATCCACCGCGCAGATCGCCTGGCTCTCACTGAGGCCGTCCGGGAACTCAAGCAGCAACTCCCCCGTGTCAGTACCCACGCCAGAGCTATCGTAAAAAATTACGGGTAATTCGTCCGGGAAGAGCAGGGCTATGAGAGCGGCGGTGCCCTGTGGATCATAGGCGTTGTTGCTCATCTCATTATCATGGAAATACACTTTTTCCGGTATTGGGTCGTAGTTGGGATCGCTGACGTCGGCGTTATTGATGTAGTAACTGACGACCAACAACCCGGCGGACTGGTTGCCGGTGATCACATTGTCGAAGATCTCGATATCGTCATTGGCCAACACCATGATGCCGGTACCGGTGGGTACGCCGGCGACGATATTGCCTGCGGGAGCGAAATTGGGTTCGTTGTTGTCGATGATCTTGTTGTTGAAAACGCGAACAGCCTCCCCTCCCTGCACAGGGATGTTGGGCAGGTCAAATACCAGAACGCCGCCGGTGTTGCCGATGGCCTCGTTCTCATACACATCGGCGAACTTGGAGTTTTCGATTTCGATGCCGGCCACGTTCTCCGAGGCAATATTGCGACGGACGATAATTATTTCCGATTGGCCAACATATATACCCGCATCGCTGGCGCCACGAACCTCGCTGTCCTCGATCAGCACATTGCGACACTGTACCGGGTACAGGCCATAGGCGCCGTTGTTTTCATCGGGGCCATTGGTCCACTCCACGCGCACCCTGCGGATAGTGACGCCATTGGCGCCCTCGATCTTGATAGAGTCGCCGGGGGTATTTTCAATCGCGATATCCTCAATAACGAAATTGTTGCCGGTGGCAAAAACGCCCTGCGCCCCAACCGTCTGGTTATCGAAGCGCAGCACCGTGCCCGACTCATTGTCGGTGCCGGTACCTTTTATGACGATGTTGTCGACACTGGAACTCAACTCGCTGGTGAAGTCGTAGACACCGGCGGGGAACTGAACGACAGTCTTGGGCGAGGCGGTGATCAGGGCTTCCAGGGCCCGCTCTTCCAGATCATCACCCGGAGCCAACTCTACCAGTGTGTAATCCGGGTAATTCGGGTCAACCGGGTCTACCGGCTCCACAGGCCCGACCGGGTCAACGTTCTTGCTGTTGTCACTGCAGCCTGCCATCAGTACCAACAGGAGTGGGAGCAACAACAGGCTGCGCGCAACAGAACCTCGGCCGTAACAGTTCGCGGAAATGAAATTCATATTGGGTACCTTTGCATGGCTGAGCGGATTCCAGCGCTGTTAATGATCACGACAATTCGATGGCAAACCACAACGAAAAAGCGGATCAGCTACTTTTATTTTTCTAAGATAGCCCGGATTGTGCTCTGCCAGGCTCTGCATAGCAACCACCAGACTCATTCAGGCGGTCGACAGGCTCCTAGAGCACCGCGGCCACCGCCCTGGCCAGGTAGTCGATATTGGCGGCATTGACGCCGGCCACGTTGATGCGCGAGGAATCGAGCATATAGACACTGTATTCCCGCCGCAGCCGCAGCGCCTGTTCGGTGCTCAGCCCCAGGAAGGAGAACATCCCCTTCTCCTTCTCAATGAAACCAAAATCGCGCCCGCTTGCCTGTTCCAGCTTCAGCCGCAGGCCGCTGCGCAGGCCGTTGATGCGCCGGCACATGGCCTCCAGCTCACTGCGCCAGGAGGTTGTGAGTGCAGGGCTGCTGAGAATCCTGCCCGCGAGCAGGGCGCCGTGGGCGGGGGGCATGGAGTAAATGCGCCGGGCCGCCACCAGCGCCTGGCTCACCAGGGCCTGGGCATTGGCCTCGTCCCGGCAGACAAACAGCGCGAGGCCCACGCGCTCCCGGTACAAGCCCATGTTCTTCGAACAGGAAGCGGCGACGATAAGCTCCGGCACCCGCTCCACCATCAGGCGCAGGCCGGCGGCATCCCGCTCCAGGCCGTCACCCAGCCCCTGGTAGGCGAAGTCGATAAACGGCGTGAAGCCCTGGCGCGCGGCCATGTCGGCAACCACGGTCCACTGCTCCAGCGACAGGTCGGCCCCGCAGGGGTTGTGGCAGCAGCCGTGCAGCAGCACCACGTCGCCCGCCGTCACCTGCTTCAGGTCCTCCACCATGGCATCGAAATTCACGTCGTGGCCGGCCGGGTCGTAATAGCGGTAGGTCGCAAAGCGCAGACCGACGCTGCCGAGCAGGGGAAAGTGCACCGGCCAGGTGGGATCGCTCACCCAGACCCGGGCATCCGGTGCGGCGGCGCGAATGATCTCGGCGCCGATGCGCAGGGCGCCGCAGCCGCCCGGCGCCTGTACGCTGCCGACCCGCTGGTCGCGCAGGGCGCCGCTCTCCTCCCCCAGCAGCAGGCGCTGCATGCCCTGGATGAAGGCCTCGTCACCGGCGGGGGGCATGTAGGCCTTGGTAAGTTCCTCGGCCACCAGCGCCTGCTGGGCCTGGCGTACCGCCTCGAACACCGGGCACAGGCCCTGCTCGTCCATATAGATGCCGATGGTGAGATCGACCTTGACGGGATTGGGGTCCGCGCGACAGGCCGCCGCAAGGCCGAGGATGGTATCCGCCGGCAGGCGTTCGAGTTTGTCCAGCATCGCTATTGCTCCTTCGTGGTGTAGGTGACCGGGGCCTGCCCCGGCAGCATGTTTACAACTGGTCCAACAAGGTCGTCAGGAACAGCCAGAAAGGTGCCACGGTGTCGATCTGCAGCCGCTCCGTGGGGGAATGTGCGCCCCGTATCGTGGGCCCGAAGGAGAGAATATCCAGCTCCGGTTTCTTGCCTTTGAGGATTCCGCACTCCAGTCCCGCGTGGATTGCCTTTACAGCGGGAGGTGTCCCGAACAGTTGCTGGTGCAGGGCGCAGGCGCGCGCCAGCAGGGGGCTGCTAAAGTCGGGCTGCCAGCCTGGGTAGGCCACGACGGGGGTATGGTCCAGGCCGAACACCCGGGCCAGCCCAAGCACCTGTTGTTGCAGTGGCAGGCTCTGGGCCTCGTTGAAAAAGCGGAAGCTGCAGACCACCGTCAACTCGCCCCCCTGCAGCGACAGCCGGGCGAAATTGCAACTGAGGTCAACCAGCTCCGCCGGCTGCACCAGGTTGTAGGCCTGGGCGCCGTGGGGGAACAGCGCGATGAGGTCGAGCAGCAGCCGGGTATCTGCCGGGGCCAGTACCTGGTCGACTGCCGCCGGCTGCATTGCGATCTCCAGGCCAGCGTCTGCAGCCGGCAGATAGCCCAGCCACTGCTCCTGCAGCTGCCGCAAGCGCTCCTGCAGCCGCACCCCGCCACCGACGGGGCAGGCAAAAGCCAGGGCGCCCTCACGGGGAATGACATTGTGTGCCACCCCGGCCTCCAGGCGAGCCAGCTGCACCCCCGGCACGTCCGCCAGGCACTGTCCCAGCAGCTTGATGGCATTGCCCA
>JBFZEF010000033.1:0-4299 GCA_041307045.1 Halioglobus sp. | reverse complement strand
CCTTCCTTCAGTGAACGGGCGGCTGGGCAGGGTGGCAACTCACATGGGCCACTTCGGCTGCCTGATGACTCTTGCGTTGCTGGCCCGGCCCATACCGGCACAGGGACAAACGGTTCTCGAGGAAGTGCTGGTCGTCGCCCAGAAACGCCCCCAGAACCAGCAGGACGTGCCCGTGGCGGTGAGGGCATTCTCCGCAGACGACCTGAAAATATCGAGTGTCAAGGATGTCTACGACCTGAGCGCCGTTGCCCCGGGGCTGGAGGTTCGCCAGGGCGGCAGCGCGAATACGCCCAAATTCAGAATCCGCAGTGTCGGCACCGATTCCAACAATTTTGGCCTGGAGTCGGCGGTGGGTCTCTATGTCGATGGCGTCTACCGCTCGCGGCAGGGTTCGATGGTCAACAACCTGGTCGATGTGGCCAGCGTCGAGGTGTTGCGGGGGCCACAGGGCACGCTGTTTGGCCGCAACACCTCGGCCGGAGCAGTCCTGATGAATACGGTACCGCCAGACTATGACGGGGTGAATGGATTTGGTGAAGCGACGGCGGGCAATTACGGGCTGCTGAATTTCAGCGGCGCGACTTCGATCAGCGCCATCGAGCAGACGCTGGTTTTTCGGGTGACCGGGTTTTCCAGCCAGCGCGATGGCTATGTCGATGATATCAAGCTGGGTAGCAACAGGATTTACGACCGTGATCGCTGGGGTGCCAGGTTGCAGGCGCTGTATACCCCCACCGATTTCGTGACTGTCAGGATCATTACCGATTATTCTGAACTGGATGAGGTTTGTTGCGCCGCACTGGTGGTTCAGGACAACCTTCGGCCGGTTGCCCTGCCAGCAGGTGCCACAGCCTATGCAGGCACCGATGAGGTGGTCCGCGCGCTGGGGGGGACTATTTTCACGTCAGATCACTTTTATGATTATAAGACTGCGCAGAACTTTCTGCCCGTTACTGAGAACGAGGACGGCGGTATATCTGTGACAGTGCAATGGGACCTCGAAGCATTTTCCCTTACATCGATTACCGCCTATCGCTCATTTGATTCCTACGACAAGGCTGACATCGATGCGAGTGACCTCGATTCGTTAAATAGCGCGGCGACAGCCCATCAAAGCGCTTTATCTCAGGAATTGCGCATAAGTCATGAAGGCGAGAGGCTGAGTTATATTGCCGGCCTCTACTATTTCGGTCAGGATCTGAACAACTACTCGATTATAGAGGTCGGGGAAGATATCAACGGGGTCTTCTCGCATACCTCAGTCTATTTTGCCGGCACCAGCGGCCAGTTTCCGCTGGAGGCCATACCCTCATTCCCTCTGCCTTCGCTGCCACTGTTCCCGGCCAACAGTGGTGCGAAAAACTCGATGCAGCAGGATCATGACGCGTATGCTGTCTTCGGCCAGGCAGATTACTACCTGACGGATGCGCTGATGCTCACCGGGGGCTTGCGCTATACCCATGAGGACAAAGCACTCTTCGGCGTTTTTACCGAGGGATCCGCGCCCGATTTTACTGATAATGTCACCGCGCCACCCTTTGTTCTGGATCAATTGTACGCACTTGCCCCCCAGGCTCCGGTGGATGAATCGCTAAGCGACGGCCAGGTGACCGGAACTCTCAAGCTCAGCCGCTTTCTCGAAGATAACGCCATGTTATATGCCTCTTATGCTACCGGTTACAAGTCGGGCGGCACCAACACGGATCGCATCAATCCCGCGCTTGAGTATGTCTTTGATCCGGAAACCTCGGAAGCCTTCGAGATCGGCCTGAAGGCCGATTTTCCCGATAAAGGCCTGCGTTTGAATCTTGCGCTGCACAGGACTGATTACAGGGATGCACAGATCAATACGTTTGGTGACGGCGGTTTTGCATTGCAGAATGCCGCGAGGATCAATACCTGGGGTGGTGAATTGGAGGTTACCTGGTTGCCGACCGATTCCCTTGTACTAACCGGCGCCTATACCAATACAGAGGGGAAATTCAAGGATTGGGACAATGATGCCTGCTGGGTTGCCGCGCAATTTCATACTGGCCGACCCGACCCGGGAGATCCCACCCAGGGGCTGAATACCACCGCCTGTGATCGCAGCGGCGACGATTTGACCTTCAATCCCGATTTTCTATTATTCACAGCGAAACAGGATTTAGAATTTCCGGGCGGAATTGGTCTCTTCCTGCTGTTGGAGTACAGCCAGGTAGGTCAGGCAACGATCTCGAGCCAAGACCCGTTTCTGGAGGCTCCTTCTTACGAGTTGTTGAACTTGGGACTTGGCTTCCATCTCGAGCAATACGAGACGGATATTACCTTCTGGGGACGCAATGTACTTGACGAGGAATACAGAATGGTCGGGTACGACCCAATCGGCGTCAATGGCAGGGTGGTCGCCACCCCGCGCGAGCCAGCCACCTACGGTGTCACCCTCAGGAAAAGCTTTTGACCTGTCAGAACTGCCGCGCGGAATGAACGCTGGCGCCAGTCCACTTTTCTGGGTACCCTTTTTTCCCGAATGCCAGCTTGCAGAGCACGATAGCCTGGCGCTCGCGGTTGCCATAAGAAAGTTGCTTTGGGATTGGATCCGGCTCATCTGTGACGGGGTTCAGTCTATGAGCACGGCCGTGTTGCAGGCGCTCGCTTCGCCCGAGCTCCTCGAGGCGATCAGTCGCGTTTTGTATGACCCACAAGTGAATCGAGGTTGATCATGGCTGAACTGGACCCCCTGAGGATGACCATCGAGCTGCTCGGCGGACTCGCGCTGTTCCTGTACGGCATGGAGAAGATGACCGACGGCTTGAAGGCAGCTGCCGGGAAGCAGATGAATACGCTGTTGGCCAAACTGACAGGCAATGCCGCGTTGGGCGCGATCACCGGGGCCATCGTTACCGCGGTCATCCAGTCCTCCTCGGTGACCACAGTACTCGTGGTGGGTTTTGTCAGTGCCGGTATCATGACCCTGGTACAGTCGGTCGGGGTGATATTCGGCGCCAATGTGGGCACCACGGTCACGGCGCAGATTGTGGCCTTCAATACCACTGCCCTGGCATTTCCGCTGATCGCGATCGGGTTTTTCATGCGATTCATCTGGAAGGATGGCGTCGCACGCCACTATGGCGCCATGTTCATGGGGCTGGGCCTGATCTTCTATGGCATGGCGGCGATGGGGTCGGCCATGTCGCCGCTGCGCACCCACGAGGGCTTTGCCGAACTGCTGCAATCCCTCCAGAATCCGGTACTCGGCATGCTGGCTGGCGCGGTGTTCACGGCACTGGTGCAATCCTCCTCGGCAACCATAGGGCTTTCGGTTGTGATGGCGACCCAGGGGCTGCTGTCCCTGCCGGCGGGTATCGCGATCCTGTTCGGGGCGAAGATCGGAACCGGTATCACAGCGATACTTGCCGCCATCGGCAAGCCGCAGGACGCAAAACGTGCGGCCGCCGTACATGTCCTGTTCAATGTCCTGGGCGCCGTGATCTGGTTGCCGTTTATCGCCCAGCTCGCCGGGCTAGCAGAGTGGATATCGCCGGTGGCCGCGCACCTGGAGGGTGTGGAGCGCCTAGCAGAGGAGGTGCCGCGCCAGATCGCCAATGCCGCAACCATCTGGGCCACTGCCAACACGGTGCTGTTCCTGCCCTTCGCCGCAGTGTTCGCGACCATGGCGATCAGGATTATCCCGGACCGTACAGTTGAGGAGCGGGCAATCGTCCGACCCCGGTTTCTCGATGAGGAATTGATCCAGGTGCCAGCGATGGCGCTTGAGCGTACGCGGATGGAGCTGGGGCACATGGGCGAGCTGGCCGAGGCCATGCTGGCACAGCTGCAGTCGGCCTTGAAAGCCAGGGACCTCGGCGAACTTTCGCAGCGGCATGACCAGGTCGTGGCGTTGCGGGAAGCGGTGCTGGCTTATCTGCAGCAGGTCGGGCGTGCCGAGCTGAGCGACGACGAATCGGACGAGCATGCGCGCCTGGTTGCCGCCACCGGCGAGATCGAGAACATGAGCGCGGCGATCAGTCGCGAACTGTTACCGCTGGCCCGTGCTCTGAAGGAGGCGGATATCATGCCTTCGCCGGAAACCGCCGCGCTGCTGGAACGCCTTTTCCAGGCGATACAGGAGTCAGCGAACCATGCGCTGCGGGCGCTGGTGATGTCGGATGAGCGGGCGGCCCAGAGCGTTGTCGCGAGTCGCTACGCGATCCTGGAACTCACTTCCGAGTTTCACAGACAACAGGCCGCACGTCTCGCCGGTGACGACCCGGATCGCCTGCTCAAGCACCGCGTGCAACTCGAGATACTCGACAGGCT
>JBFZEF010000032.1:0-13806 GCA_041307045.1 Halioglobus sp. | reverse complement strand
TGCCAGCGCACGTCCTCGCGCCAGAACCGGCTGCGCGCAAGGGTCGGGTGGCTCTTGCGGAAAGCGATCATCCTGCTGAAGAAGCGGAAGAAATCCCGGTTCTGCTCCAGCCGCCGCCAGTCCAGCCAGGAAATTTCGTTGTCCTGGCAGTAGGGGTTGTTATTGCCGAACTGGGTGTTGAGGAATTCATCGCCGGCGCAGAACATGGGTGTGCCGTTGGCCAGCATCACCATGCAACAGAAGTTTTTCACCTGCTGCCGGCGCAGGCGGATAACCTCCGGCGGCGCGCCCTCATCGCCCTCCCAGCCGCAGTTCCAGCTGTAATTGTCCGCATGGCCATCGCGATTGCCCTCGCCATTGTCCTCGTTGTGCCGCTCGTTGTAGGCCACCTGGTCGTACAGGGTGAAGCCGTCGTGGGAATTCACATAATTGACGCTCTGGTAGGGATGGCAGGCATTGGGGAGGTCGTCCGGAAAAGCGTCGTCACTGCCATAGAGGCGGCGCATCACCGCGGGCACGAGGCCCGGGTCGCCCTTGACGAAACGGCGCAGGTCATCCCGAAACTTGCCGTTCCACTGAAACCAGCGCCTGCCGGGAAAGGTCCCGCCGAGCTGGTACAGCCCCGCCGCGTCCCAGGGCTCGGCAATCAGGCGAACCCCGCCCAGCACCGGATCGGCGCGGATGGCGGACACCATCGGCGAGTCGTCGATGGCGACCGAACCGTCCCTGTCCCGGTTGAATACCGAGGCGAGGTCGAACCTGAAACCATCGACATGGCCCAGCTGCACCCAGGAGCGCAGGCTGTCGAGCAGCATGCGGCTGACATAGCGGTTCTGGGAGTGCAGGGTATTGCCGGTGCCGGAGAAGTTGCGGTAAGGATCCGCCGGATCGCCGCTGGTAATGTAATAGGTACTGTTGTCGATGCCCTTGTAGCTGTAGCAGGGACCGAACTGGTCGCCTTCGGCGGTATGGTTGAAAACCACATCCAGCAGCACCTCGATACCCGCCGCGTGCAGGGCTTTCACCATCTGCCGGAACTCGCCCAGCGCCCGGTCCGGGTGGCTGGCGTACTGGGCGTGGGGTGCGAAAAAATTCAGGGTCATATAACCCCAGTAATTGCCCTCCTGGGGGTCGAACTGGTGTACCGGCAGCAACTCCACCGCGGTGATCCCCAGTTCCTGCAGATAGGGAATCTTGTCGATCACCCCGAGAAAGGTACCGCGCCGCGGGGCCGCGACGCCGCTGTTGGGGTGGCGGGTAAAACCGCGGACGTGCATTTCGTAGATCACCAGGTCGTGCTCGTGAAACGGCGCCCGCTGGTCACCCCAGTCAAATTCCGCATGCTCCTCCACGAGCACACCCAGGGGCGCCCTGCCCATATTTGAGCCCGGGCGCTTGGCGGCCTCGCGATCAAACCCCGCGGGGAAAAAGACCTGCTTCGCATAGGGATCCAGCAGCAGCTTGTCCGCGTCGAAGGCGTGCAGGTCGTAGCCGCTGCCGCCGCGCGGGCCATCGACGCAGTAGGCATAGTGGCGCGCGCCACGCAGGTCCTGCTGCGACAGGCGACAATGCCAGATGCGCCCGGACTTGTTGACCCTGTAATCGAGATCCACCCTGAGCACCGGGGTGCTTGCATCGTCCGGGGCGAATAACAGCAGGGCGACGCTGGTGGCGTGCTTTGAATAGAGGGCGAAGTTGTAGGCCTTCTCCCGGGCGATCCACGTCGCCCCCAGGGGATAGGCGCTGCCCTCGACGGCCACCCAACTCTTCCTGCCTTTGTCCGAAACTTTGCTCACCACTGCCCCGAGAACCCACTCTATCGCGAGGGCCAGTATAGCCCAGCCGCGCAGGCATATTTAAGCCGCCGCCGACAGGCGCAGGATCCTCGCAGGTCAGGGTCTTACTGGCGCCGGTATTCCGTGGGCGTAAGGCCGCTCCAGGATTTGAAAGCGGCGGAGAATGAGGAGGGGTCACCATAGCCGAGCAGGAGAGCGATTTCGATGATGCTCAGACTCCTGTCTTCGAGGTACTTGCGGGCGAGGCTGGACTTCACGCCCTGCAGCAGCTGCTGGAAATTGGTGTCACGCTCCCTGAGGCGCCGCTGCAGGGTGCGGCGCGAGACATTCATGTCGCCCGCAATACTGTCGATGGAACAGCCGCCGGTGGGCAACTGGCGCCGTATGGCGGTGTGCAATCCCAGGGAGAAGGCGTCACTGACCGAGGCGTCGGTACTGAAGCGCGCGGAAAACTCCTGCGCCACCGCGTCGTAGAAGCGGGTGCTGACGTGCAGTTGCGGGTTGTCCAGCAACTTGCGGTCGTAGCGCAGGGCGCTGACCGGCTGGTCGAAATACAGCGGGGCGCCGAAGGTCGCGCGCAGCAGCTCCAGGTTGCGCGGCCTGGGATAGCTCAGGTCGACCCGGTGGGGCCTGACCGGCAGCAGGCAGTAGCCGTCCATCTGCAGGGCCGCAGCGGACAACAGGCTGTCGGTGATGACACAGCGCAGCGGGTCCGGCGGCCGCAGCGGGCGCCATTCCAGCGCAAAATAGTCGCGGTGCCTGGCGATCGCCACCGACCCCACGTCGCCCAGCAGGCTGGCCACGCTGGGCAGCAGGTTCAGCCAGTCGCGCAGGGTCTGGCTGGCGGAGGCAAGGTAGAGGAAGAGATGGGCGTTCTCCATATGGGACACGCGGCCGCTGAGCAGGCCGAAGTCCGGGTTGCCGGTGTGCCCGATGAGCTGCTGCTGCAGCCGGTAGTAGGTGGCCACCGGCAACAGCGCATCCGGCACCGTGAGCAGCGCAAGGTCCAGGCCCGCCGCGCGGGCGATCCGTTCCGGGTTGGCGCCAAGGGCCTGCGCCAGGTCCATAACGCCCTTCAGCGCCCTGGCATAAACCACTCCCCCGCGGGCCTCTTCTGGCTCCCTCAACCTGCCTGACTCCCCGCCAACCAAAGCTGTGGCCTAGTGTACGCGGCATTGCCGCTGGCGCCATCTCCGTGCTGGATGGCGCCATTTCCCGTGTATGATCCGGCGCGACTGCGTAAGATGGCCTGTCCTGATCCTGTCGCTGGGGAACCCTGTAATGACTGACAAGCTATTGCGCATCGGCGGCGCCAGCGGCTTCTGGGGCGACGCCGCCCGCGCCACGCCGCAGCTGCTGGAGGTGCCGGGACTGGACTACATCGTCTATGACTACCTGGCCGAGATCACCATGTCCATATTGGCCCGGGCCAGGGCCCAGGATGACAGCAAGGGCTATGCCGTGGACTTTGTCAGCGCGGCGATGAAACCCCACCTGGCAAAGATAGCCGCGCGCGGCATCAAGGTGATCTCCAACGCCGGCGGGGTCAATCCCCTGGCCTGCGCCGACGCCCTGCGCGCCCTGGTGAAGGAGCAGGGGCTGGAGCTCAGCGTTGCCTGCGTGGTCGGGGACGACCTGATGGGCGCGGCAGCGGAACTGGCGGCGGCAGGCACCACCGAGATGTTCTCCGGCGAGCCCTTCCCCGCCGTGAGCAAACTGCAGAGCATCAACGCCTACCTGGGCGCCTTTCCCATCGCCCGGGCGCTGGCGGCGGGTGCCGATATCGTGGTGACCGGGCGCTGCGTCGACAGCGCGGTGACCCTGGGGGCCTGCATCCACGCCTTCGGCTGGGGCCGGGACGACCTGGACCGGCTGGCGATGGGCTCCCTGGCCGGCCATATCCTCGAGTGCGGCCCCCAGGCCACCGGCGGCAATTTCACCGACTGGGAGCAGGTGCCGGGCATGGCGAACATGGGCTACCCCGTCGCCGAAATCTCGCCCGACGGCAGCTTTGTCTGCACCAAGCCCGAGGGCAGCGGCGGCCTGGTCAATGTCGGCACCGTCAGCGAACAGATGTTGTACGAGATCGGCGACCCCCAGGCCTATATGCTGCCGGACGTGATCTGCGATTTTTCCACCGCCCGGATCGAGCAGGTGGCCGCGAACCGGGTAAGGGTGTACGGCGCCACCGGGCGCCCGGCGCCGGATACCTACAAGGTCAGCGCCACCTACGCGGACCAGTTCCGCGGCGGCACCTACATGACCTTCTACGGAATCGATGCCGACAGGAAAGCCAGGGCCCTGGGCGAGGCGGTGTTCGAGGCCTCGCGCAATGTATTCAGGGCGTTCGGGCTGGCGGATTTCAGCGAAACCAGCATCGAGCTGATCGGCGCCGAGAGCCAGTACGGCAATTTCGCGCAGCTGCAGGGGAGCCGGGAAGTGGCGATGAAGCTCGCCGCCAAGCACCCGGATGCGATGGGGATCGGCATCCTGCTCAAGGAAGCGGTGGGCCTGGGCCTGGCCACCCCGCCGGGCCTGTCGGGTTTCGCCGGCGGCCGGCCCAAGCCGTCCCCGGTAGTGCGCCTGTTCTCCTTCACCATTCCCAGGGACAAGGTCGCCGTTCGCGTCCTGGTGAACGGCGCACAAATGCCCTGCGCTGAAGTCCACGGCCGCACACCGGATCCCGCCAACATCGTGCGGCCCGCGCCGCCGGCGCCGGTCACCGCCGACCTCACGCTGGAGGTTCCGCTGGTCGCCCTCGCCTGGGGTCGCAGTGGCGACAAGGGCGACAAGGCCAACATCGGCATTATCGCGCGCCGCCCCGAGTATCTGCCGTTTATCTACCTGGCGCTCACCGAGCAGGTGGTCACGCAGCGGTTCGCGCATTTCCTGGCGGACACCGGCCCCGGCAATGTCGAGCGTTTCCTGCTCCCCGGCTCCCATGCCATCAATTTCCTGCTGCACGCCGTGCTGGGCGGCGGCGGCGTGGCCAGCATTCGCAACGACCCCCAGGCCAAGGGCTACGCCCAGCTGCTGCTGTCCTGCCCCATCCCGGTAACCGCCGCCATTGCGGAGACGCTCCGATGACCGTGTTCAATTCCAGGATCAACCCCAAATCCGACAGCTTCCGCAGGAACCGCGAGGAGATGCTGGCCCATATAGAGCACCTGCAGCGGCTCAACACCCGCGGGGCGATGATCTCGGAGCAGCGCCGGCCGCGCTTCGAGGAGCGCGGCCAGCTGACCCCCAGGGAGCGCCTCGCCCGCCTGCTGGACCCGGGCATGCCCTTCATGGCCATCGGCAATATCGCCGGTTACCTGCTGGACACACCGGACCCGGAAAAATCGATTCCCGGCAGTACCATCATCGCCGGCATCGGCTTTATCAGCGGCGTGCGCTGCGTGGTGGTGGTGGATGACAGCGGCATCCAGGCGGGCTCCCTGACCCAGGCCGGCGGTTATCGCCTCACCCGCGCCGAGGTCATTGCCCTGCAGCAGAAACTGCCCTTTGTACACCTGGTCGAGAGCGCCGGCGGCGACCTGCTCAACTACACGGTGGAGGGCTTCTGCAACGGCGGCGCCCTGTTTGGCAACCTGGCCAGGCTGAGCAAGGAAGGTATTCCGGTGATCTCCATCCTGCACGGCTCCTCCACCGCCGGCGGCGCCTACATGCCGGGCCTCTCCGACTACGTGATCGCGGTGAAGGGCAACGGCCGCGCCTTCCTGGCCGGGCCGCCCCTGCTCAAGGCCGCCACCGGGGAGATCGCCACCGAGGAGGAACTGGGCGGCGCCCAGATGCACGCCACGGTCTCCGGCCTGGCGGAATACCTGGCCGAAAACGACGGCCAGGCGGTGCAGATGTGCCGCGAGCTGCTGCACCGCCTGCAGTGGAACAAGGACTGCGCCGTGCCCAACCGGCGCGCCTACGGCGAGCCCCTCTACGACGCGGACGAGCTCGCCGGGGTGATTCCCTGTGACTACCGCAATCCCTACGACATGCGCGAGCTGGTGGCCCGGGTGGTGGACGGTTCCGACTTCATGGACTTCAAGCCCCGCTACGGCGCCGCCACGGTGTGCCTGCAGGCGGATGTCGTCGGCCTGCCCTGCGGCATCATCGGCAACAACGGCCCCATCGACCCCGCCGGCGCCACCAAGGCCACCCAGTTCCTGCAGCTGTGCGACCAGGCCAACATCCCCGTGGTGTTCATGCAGAACACCACCGGTTACATCGTCGGCACCAGCTCGGAGCGGGCGGGCATGATCAAGCACGGCTCCAAGATGATCCAGGCCGTGCGCAACCTGGAAGTACCGCGCATCACCCTGATGACCGGGGCCAGCTTCGGCGCCGGCAACTACGGCATGTGCGGCCGCGCCTACGAGCCGGATTTCCTCTACACCTTCCCCAATGCCCGCACCGGCGTGATGGGCGGCGAGCAGGCGGCGAGAACCATGTCGATGGTGGCCCGCGGCAAGGCCGCCGCCCTGGGCCAGGAGGCCGATGAGAAAGCCCTGGCCCAGCAGGAGGCCTACCTCGCCAATATATTCGACAGCCAGTCCAGCGCGTTCTACACCTCCGGCCACCTGCTGGATGACGGCATGATCGACCCGCGGGACACGCGCAGGACCCTGGCCTTCCTGCTGGAAACCGTGTGGGAAACCCGCCACCGCAGTGTGCGCCCCAACAGCTTCGGCATTGCGCGGATGTGAGCGGCCACTTTTTTGGAGGCAACACGATGACAGTATTACCCCCCACCACGGCTCTGGTCCTGGAACCCAGGGGCAGCGTCCTCACCATCTGGCTGAACCGGCCGGAGGCGAAAAACGCCCTGTCCGCGGCCATGGTGGAGGAACTGGGCGCGGTGCTGGACGCCATCCGCGATGACCGCAGCCTGCGCACTGTCATCCTGCGCGGCAAGGGCGGCGTCTTCTGCGCCGGCGGCGATATCAAGGGCTTCCGCTCCGACCTGCAGGGTGGCGAACCGGGCCGGGACGATATCGCCCGCGGCAACCGCAGCTTCGGCGACCTGATGCTCAAACTCAACGAGCAGCCCCAGGTGGTGATCATCCTGGTGGAGGGAGCCGCCATCGGTGGCGGTCTGGGCCTGGCCTGCGTGGGCGATGTCACCATCGTCACCCGCGACGCCCGCTTTCGCCTGAGCGAAACAAGTCTGGGCATACCCCCGGCCCAGATCGCGCCGTTTGTCACCGAGCGTGTCGGCCTGACCCAGGCGCGGCGCCTGATGCTGACCGGCGCCCGCTTCCAGGGCGAGGAGGCCGTGCGCTGCGGTATCGGCCACATCCTCGCCGAGGACGCTGCCGATCTGGAGGCGAAGTGCGCCGCGGTGCTTGAGCAGGTCGCCCTGTGCGCGCCGGGGGCCAACGCGGTGACCAAGGGCATCGTGTTCGAGACCACCCGCCTGCCGCGGGCGCAGGCGCTGGATTTCGCCGCCCGCGGATTCGCCGATTGCATGCTCAGCGCCGAGGGCCGCGAGGGTGTCGCCGCCTTCGTGGAAAAGCGCAAACCCCAGTGGGCCACTGAATAACTCCGGAGCAGCCGATGACACGATTTACGAGCATCCTGGTGGCCAACCGCGGCGAGATCGCCTGCAGGGTCATCCGCACCGCGAAGGCGCAGGGCTACCGCACGGTGGCGGTCTACTCCGAGGCCGACGCCGGCGCGCCCCATGTGCAGCTGGCCGACGAGGCGATCTGCATCGGCCCCGGCCCGGTCAACGAGTCCTACCTGGTGCCGGACAATATCCTCCGGGCCGCCAGGGCCAGCGGCGCCAGCGCCATCCACCCGGGTTACGGTTTCCTCAGTGAAAACGCCGCCTTCGCCCGCGCCTGCGAGGACGCCGGCCTGGTCTTTATCGGCCCGGGCCCCGAGGCGATCCAGCTGATGGGCAACAAGGCCGAGGCCAAGCGCCGCATGATCGCGGCGGGCGTACCCTGTGTCCCCGGCTACGAGGGGGAGGACCAGAGCGATGCGGTACTGCTGGCCAGGGGCGCGAAAATCGGGACGCCGCTGATGGTGAAGGCCGCCGCCGGCGGCGGCGGGCGCGGCATGCGCCTGGTACACGATCTCGGGGAGTTGCCCAATGCCATCCAACTCGCCCGGGCCGAGGCGGAGTCCGCCTTTGGCTGCGGTGAACTGATCCTGGAAAAAGCCATCATCCGCCCGCGCCACGTGGAGGTGCAGGTGTTTGCGGACAGCCATGGCAACACCATCCACCTGGGGGAGCGGGACTGCTCGGTGCAGCGGCGCCACCAGAAGGTGGTGGAGGAAGCGCCCTGCCCGGTGATGACCGATTTCCTGCGCGCGCGCATGGGCGACGCGGCCGTGGCGGCCGCGGCGAGCATCGGTTACCGCGGCGCCGGCACGGTGGAATTCCTGCTGGATGAAAGCGGCCAGTTCTACTTCCTGGAGATGAACACCCGCCTGCAGGTGGAGCACCCGGTGACCGAGCTGATCACCGGCCTGGACCTGGTGGCGCTGCAAATCCAGGTGGCCCAGGGCGAACCGCTGGGACTGGCGCAGGATGACATCACCCTGAGCGGCCACGCCATCGAAGTACGCCTGTACACCGAGGACCCGGCCCAGGATTTCCTGCCCACCTGCGGCCCGGTAGACCTGTGGTCACCGCCCTCGGGCGCCGGCATACGGGTGGACAGCGGCATTGTCAGCGGCCAGCAGCTCTCGCCCTTTTACGATCCCATGGTCGCCAAGATCATCGCCAGCGGGCCCAGCCGCGACATCGCCCGCCTGCGCCTGATCGAGGCGCTGCAGGCCACCGTGCTGTTCGGACCCTGCCACAACCGGGATTTCCTGGTGGCCTGCCTGCAGCGGGAGACTTTCGCCGCCGGCCTCGCCACCACCGCCTTTATCGCCGAGGAGTTCGGGGAGGGCGGTATCGTCGCCGCCGTCCCCCGCTTTGCCGACAGCGCGGCGGCGGCGGTCATCGAGCTGGCGCTGGAGCACCAGGCGCTGTACCAGAGCAGCGTACTGGTCGCCCCCGAGCTACGCGACTGGTCCAGTGCCGGCGCGCTGCTGGCGCGCAAGCAATACCGGCACGGCGACACGGTGCACGACCTGGCGGTGATGAGCCTCGGCCGCGGGGCCTACCAGGTATTTGACGCCAGGCAATCCTGCCTGGTCGAGCTGCTGTCCATGCAGGCAAGTACGGCTCACCTGGGCATCGATAAACTGCAGCAGGTGGCGCGCTTCCACATGTCGCATCCCGGCAAGCTGTACGTCTCCATCGAGGGCCGTGCCGCCTGCTACTGCGACCTGATCCGGCTGGACGGCGCCCTGGAGCGCAGCGCCGGCGGCGGCAGGATCACCGCGCCGATGCACGGCCTGTTGCTGGACGTGCGGGTGGCTCCCGGGGATGTGGTCGAGGCGGGCCAGACCCTGGCCGTGCTGGAGGCAATGAAAATGCACTACGAAATCGTGGCGGACGCGGCCGGCACCGTACGGGAAGTCATGGCCGAGGCCGGCAACCAGGTGGCCGTGGACGCGGTGCTGATCGAAATCGAGGTGGCCGGGGAAGCGTGAACGCTGTGGGTGGCTTCTTCACCAGCTTCTCATCTGGCCAACAGGTATAAAATATGAAAAAAGTGCTGCGGGAAAACCCGGTTATAGCTTTGAGCATTGCGCTCCCCATTCTCATTGTCGCGCTTTTTGCTACAGCGAACCTGCTTCCGAAACTTCTGGTTGATCCGCCGGCCTACAGCCTGTTGCTGGTTGATGACACTGCCAATACGTCGATAAGTAGTCCGGTCAACATTGATTTGTCCGTGGTCAATGACCGGGTCAGGGTCAGAATCTCCAAACGGAAGGAGGACGAGCGAGAACAGTTTCCACGAGTTTATATTTTTGACCATGCAACCGCGTCGGTACGGGATATTCCGATTCCACTAGGCGAAGGCATCGATCAACTGCCGGATGGCACCGAAATCGTCGTTCCTGCATTGGCTAACCTGAAGATCAGCACCGCCCTGCGCGCGCCGGATGGCTATGAGTTCCGTGGTTATGGCAATGGTGGCGCTGGTTTGATAACCGGGCTTTTCGGCAGCAACCGGAGCCGCAACGGCGTGAGCATTGCCAAAGACGGTGCGATCGTGCACATACGTTTACCCGTCGCGAACGACTGGTACAGCGACATCCGTTTTCTCGGTTGGGTCGTGGAGTAGGTCTGGCGGTATGGCAACCCGGGATGAAGCGCTGGAACAGATTCGGGCTATTGCCCGTGCGCACGGACTGACGGCTGCGGACATACAACTCGCCTTCGACGAGGCAGACTCTGGACGCAATCAGCGTTCGACGCGCCTGCTGGGACGAATCCTGGGGCTGCTAGGCGGTACTTTTTTGTTTGCCGGGCTGGGCGTGTTTATCGCTCTGAACTGGGATCTGATGAATTCAGCAGCGCGCATAATCATCACGCTTGGGCCCGGAGTCGCTATGTTCGTCCTTGCGCTTACGGTCTCGGCTGATGAGCGGTACAACAAAGCCAAAACACCGCTGTACCTTGTTGCCGCTTTGTTGCAGCCCATCGGCATGCTGGTAGCGATCAACGAGTTTTGGTCTGGCGGAGACTGGCGCTATGCAGTTTTACTGACAGCCGGCGCCATGGCCACGCAACAGGCCGCCGTATTCTGGCAACGGCGGGATACGGTCCTGTTGTTCACCACGATAGTCTTTGCGAGCTGGTCTTTCGTGCTTGGGCTTGATCTGCTGGGTGCTGATGATGATTTTGTTGCCTTCATCCTCGGTGCATCTATAGTCGGATTATGTGCTGGGCTCGAACGCACGCCCCATCGGGCCCTGACGCCGTTCTGGTATTGTATCGGCGCTATCGCATTTTTCGGCGGTCTGTTTTCGCTGATTGAGGATACGCTCATCGAGTTACTGTTTATGGTCGCTAGCTGTGGCGGCGTATTTCTCAGTACTTATGTTCGCAGCAGGGCGCTGCTTTTTATCAGCACGCTTGCGATGCTTGCATACATCAGCTATTTCACGAGCCAGCATTTCATAGATTCACTCGGCTGGCCAGTTGTGCTGATGCTGCTGGGGTTGATATTGATAGGGCTCAGTACGCTAGCGATACGAATCGACAGGCGCTACATCGCCGGTAACCAGGGTTGAATCCGCAGCGGCAGTAGGCATCATGGAGTCAGAGCCCTATCTTCCTGGCGGACGCGGCCCGCAATCCAGCACACATTCATCCACCCCTCAGGGCAGCAATATGACAGGCAACGAACGCTATCCCCACCTCTTCTCCCCCCTCGACCTGGGATTCACCACAATCAGGAACCGGGCCATCATGGGCTCGATGCACACGGGGCTGGAGGAGGCGGAAAACGGTTTCGAGCGCATGGCCGCCTATTTTGCCGAGCGCGCCCGGGGCGGGGTGGGCATGATCATCACCGGTGGCATCTCGCCCAACAGTGAGGGCGGCTTTGGCGCCAAACTGCAAACCGCCCAGGAGGCGGCGCAGCACCGAGTTGTCACGGATGCGGTGCACGCGGCGGACCCCGCCGTGAAAATCTGCCTGCAGATCCTGCACGCCGGCCCGCTGGCGTCCACCCCCAATTCCGTCGCCCCCTCCGCGGTGAAGTCGCGCATTACCCCCGTGACCCCGACAGCCCTCGACGAGGAAGGCATCGAGAAGCAACTGGCGGATTTCGCCAACTGTGCACGCCGGGCGCAGGAGGCGGGATACGACGGGGTGGAAATCATCGGCTCCGCCGGTTATCTGCTCAGCACTTTCCTGGTGGAGAAGACCAATCGCCGCGACGACCGCTGGGGCGGCAGCTACGACAACCGCATGCGCTTTCCGCTGGAGGTAGTGCGGCGCATCAGGGCCGCGGTCGATGAGCGATTCATCGTCATCTTCCGCATCGCGGCCATGGACATGCTGGAGGGCGGCATGTCATGGGACGAGGTAGTGCAACTCGGGCAGGCGGTGGAGCGAGCCGGCGCCAATATCATCAGCACCCACTTCACCTGGCACGAGGCGGCGGTGCCGACCATCTCTACCCGGGTGCCCCGCGCCGCCTTCACCGGCGTGACCGGCCGCCTGCGCCGGGAGCTGGGCATTCCCACCATCACCAGCAACCGCATCAACATGCCGGACGTGGCCGAAGCGGTGTTGGCCAGGGGCGACGCGGACCTGGTGTCGATGGCACGGCCGATGCTGGCCGATGCGGACTTCGTCATCAAGGCGCTGGAGGGGCGCGAGGACGAGATCAATACCTGCATCGCCTGCAACCAGGCCTGCCTCGACCACACCTTTACCGGCCGCGAGGTGAGCTGCCTGGTGAACCCGCGGGCCTGCCACGAGACCCTGCTTGAATACACCAGGACCGATACGCCAAGGCGCATCGCCGTGGTCGGCGCCGGCCCGGCGGGCCTGGGCTATGCCACCGTAGCGGCCCAGCGCGGCCACAGCGTCACCCTGTTCGACGCCGCGGCGGAAATCGGCGGCCAGTTCAATCTCGCCCGGCGGATACCGGGCAAGGAGGAGTTCGCGGAGACGCTGCGCTACTACCGCCGTATGATCGAACTGCACGGGATAGACCTGCACCTGAACACGCGGGTCGACGCGGCGCAGCTGCTGGCGGGAGACTACGACCACATCGTCATCGCCACGGGCATCGAACCGCGTGTGCCGCAGGTGGAGGGTATCGATCACCCCATGGTCATCAGCTATATCGACGCCATCAAAGGCAGCAGGCCCGTGGGCAAAAAAGTGGCGATCATGGGCGCCGGTGGCATCGGCTTCGACGTGGCGGAGCTGATCCTGCACAAGGGCGTCTCGGCAGCGCTGGATCGGGAGGTCTTCGCCCGGGAATGGGGCATCGACTTCGAGCGTCATCCACGCGGCGGGGTCACCGGCGTGGTGCCGGTGGTGGAGAAAGCTGACCGCGAGGTCACCCTGCTGCAACGCAAGAACACGCCGGTGGGCCGCGGTCTCGGCAAGACCACCGGCTGGACCCACCGCCTGTCGCTGGCGCGGCGCAATGTGCAGATGCTGAACGCGGTGGAATACCGGAAGATCGACGACGCCGGCCTGCATATCACCGTCAACGGCCAGCAGCGCCTGCTGGAGGTGGATACGGTGATCGTCTGCGCCGGCCAGTTACCGCTGCGGGCCCTGTACGACGAGCTGCAGGGCAGCGGGCCGGAGCTCAGCCTGGTGGGCGGGGCCTGGGAAGCCGCGGAGCTGGACGCCAAGACCGCCATCAACCAGGCGAGTTACCTCGCGGCGAAAATCTAGTGGCTATTTTCCCGGCTGTCCTCGGGATAGCCGCCTGCTGCTGCGGTAACGCAGGGCGAGAAATACCAGCGTGAGCAATGTCAGGGGAACAAGAAATTTCATCGCGGTGGAAAATGAATACAGTGCGTCGTGCTCAAGCGAAGCCAATACCAGATACAGGGTATAAGCCAGGTAATAGAATAAAAACAAGGCGCCATTCCAGCGTGAAATCAAATACCCGGTAAAAAAGATCGGCAGGCAGGCCAGCGCAACACCGATCATCACCGGAATATCAAAACTGATAGCCGCGGCGGACACTTCGATACCATCCGGGGACACGATACTGGAAAAACCCAGAACTGACAGTAAATTAAAAATATTACTCCCCACCACATTGCCTACCGCTATATCGCGCTCACCGCGAATTGAGGCAATGACCGATGTCGCCAGCTCCGGCAACGACGTTCCCGCGGCGACTATCGTTAAACCGATAATCAACTCGCTCACACCAAAATACTGGGCGATGGTAATTGCACTGTCTACCAGCCATTGGGAACCCAGTACCAGCAAGACCAGGCCGCCGAGAATAAAAGCACCATCGCGCAGATAGTGTATCGCGCCATCAGTGTCTTTAGCCGCGTTCTCCTGATCGTATTCCGCCTTCACCGCAAGGTTGGTTTCCTTGCGACTTTGTACGTTCAGGAAAACCGTATAGGCAATAATGGCGGAGAACAGGACAACACCCTCGGTACG
>JBFZEF010000030.1:0-5669 GCA_041307045.1 Halioglobus sp. | reverse complement strand
TTTTCGGGGTGACCGCGGTGATCGCCCTTGCCGTCAACGTGGTATTGCTGGTGGCCTGCATTTCATTGCTCGGCGCCACCCTGACGCTGCCGGGCATAGCCGGTATCGTGCTGACAGTGGGTATGGCGGTGGATGCCAACGTGCTGATCTTCGGGCGAATACGTGAGGAGTTAAACAATGGCATGGCACCGCAAATGGCCATCCATGCCGGTTATGAACGGGCGGTGACCACTATCCTGGATGCCAACCTCACCACACTGATTATCGCTGTCATCCTTTACGCGGTAGGCACCGGGCCGATCAAGGGGTTCGCGGTCACCCTGTCGCTCGGCATCATCACCTCCATGTTTACCGCCGTCATGGTTACCCGCGCCATCATCAACCTGGTCTATGGCGGCCGGCGCGTGAAGACCCTGTCCATCGGAGGGATCAAGGCATGAAAGTGATCAATTTTATGGGCCCGCGCAGGCTCTGCGCAGCCTTCTCCATCACCCTGGTGCTCGCCTCGCTGACGTCCCTGGCGTTGCAGCAACTGAACTGGGGGCTGGACTTTACCGGCGGCACCCTGGTTGAGGTGTACTACAGCGAGACGGCCGACCTCAACGCTATCCGCAACACCCTGGCAAATGAGGGCTACGAGGGCGCCACGGTGGTGAGTTTCGGCACCGACCGGGATATCCTGATCCGCCTGCCGCACGGTTACTCTGACTCGGAAGGACAGGCCCTGCTGGCGAAATTGCAGGAGGCGTTCCAGGGTACCGTGGAGTTGCGCCGCATTGAATTCGTGGGACCCCAGGTGGGGGATGAGCTGCGCGAGCAGGGTGGCCTCGCCCTGTTGCTGGCCCTGGGCCTGGTGATGCTCTACATCTCCTTCCGCTTCCAGTTCAAGTTCGCCGTGGGCGCGGTGCTCGCCCTGGTGCACGATGTGATTATCACCCTGGGATTTTTCTCTATCACCCACATGGAATTAAACCTCACGGTTCTGGCGGCCCTGATGGCGGTGATTGGGTACTCCATCAACGATACCATCGTGGTGTTCGACCGCATCCGGGAGAATTTCCGCAGGATTCGCCGGACCGAACCGGTTGAACTGATCAACATCTCCCTCACGGAAACCCTCGACCGGACCATGTTCACCTCCTTGACCACCCTGCTGGTACTCGTGTCCCTGGCGATTTTCGGTGGCGAGATGATCAACGGCTTTGCCGTGGCCCTGATCGTCGGCATCACCATAGGGACCTATTCCTCCATATACGTGGCGTCCAACATCCTGCTGCTGCTGAACGTAAATAAGGACGACCTGGCAATACCGGTGAAGGAAGGTGGAGAGCAGCAGGACCTCAATCCCTGAGGTGTTGGCGGCGGGGCGCGATGACACGAAGCAGCAGTACATGTCGGCGCCGGTGCAGTTGACAGTCCCTGGTCTGGAGCGACCCCTGCGCCTGCATGTGCATGGTCCCGCCGACCGCTACCTGTCCCGGCGCCTGCGGGATGAGGGACTCTGGGAGCCTTTTGAGACCTCGCTGGTGCTGGCCGCGCTGCATGCCGGCGACGTTTTTGTGGATGTCGGCGCGAATATCGGCTACTACCCGGTGATCGCCGCCGACCGGGTTGGCCCGGGCGGGGCCATCCTGGCGTTTGAACCCGACCCCGACAATTTCCGCCTGCTGCAGGCAAACCTCCGGCTCAATGATTGCGAGCATATCGTCACGTCATTCCAGGCGGGGCTTGCAGATGCGGACGGGGCAGGGCGCTTGTACCTGAGTGAGGACAACGCCGGCGACCACCAGGTTTTCGCCACCGGCGGTGCGCGGCGCAGTCTTGCGGTGACCCTCCACCATGGTGCCGATTTTCTGCGCCACCGCCTGGCTCGCCTCGATCTGCTCAAGATCGATGTGCAGGGCGCCGAGTACGCGGTCGTGGCGGGCCTGTTGCCACTGCTGCTCGCGCTGCCGCGCCTGCCGCGCATTATCATTGAACTCACCCCGCTGTCCCTGCGCCAGGCCGGCAGCAGTGGCCGGGCGCTGATCGAGCTGCTGGCGACCCTGGAGCAGCCCTTTTGGATCATCGATCATATCGAGCACCGCCTGGCTGCCAGCAGCGCCGCGGAACTGGCCCGCTGGTGCGACAATGTCGATACGGTCGCGGGGGACATGGGCTTTATGAATATTCTGGTGGGCCCCGGCTTGCCGGGGCTTTGAACTCCGGCCCGGCTGACTTTTGGTAGCGATGACTCATGACTGACAACCTGCACTTCCTGCAGCACCGCAACTCCAGCCCGAGGCTGGTCGAGCCCGCGCCCTCGGCCGCGGCACTGGAGGGGATCTTCCAGGCGGCGCTGCGCGCGCCCGACCACGCCTGGTTGCGGCCCTGGCGCTTTATCACCATCGCCGGGGAGCGGCGCCAGGACTTCGGCCAGGTACTGGAACGCTGCCTGCGCCAGCGCAATCCGCAGGCAGATGAGACCGCACTGCAAAAAGCCCGGGGTGCACCACTGAGGGCACCCCTGCTGGTGGTGGTGGTGGCGCGGCTGACCGACCATCCCAAGGTGCCGGCCATGGAGCAGCGCCTGTCCGCCGCCTGTGCCGCCCACGCGATACTGCTGGCGGCAGAGGCCAGCGGCTATGCGGGCATCTGGCGCACGGGTGACGCCGCTCTCGATCGCAGCGTTATGGCCGCCCTCGGCCTGGAGGCGAGCGAGGAGATTATTGGCTTTCTCTACCTGGGGACCCGCGACGGTGCCAGCAAGTCGCTGCCGGCGATGGATACTGCCGATTTCGTTTCCAACTGGTAATCTACGACCTTTTCATCAGCCGAGAGCATTCGCATGACAGCGCCGAAATTTGAAACCCTGCAACTGCAATTCGACCAGCACGTCGCCACCGTGAGCCTGAACCGGCCGGACAAGGCCAACTCCATGAATGCCACCCTGTGGGCGGAACTGCAGGCCTGTTTCGAATGGCTGGACCAGGAGCCCGCGGTGCGGGTGGTCATCCTGGCGGGCAATGGCAATCACTTCTGCGCCGGCCTGGACCTTGCGATGTTCGGCGGCCTGCGCGGCGCTTCCTCCGAGCCCGCGCGCCGAGCGGAGCATATGCGCCGTACCATCCTGCGCCTGCAGGGCAACCTGAGCGCGCTGGAAAAGTGCCGCAAGCCGGTGCTGGCGGCCATCCACAGGACCTGTATCGGCGGTGGTGTCGACCTCGTTTGCTGCGCGGATATGCGCTATGCCACGCAGGATGCCTATTTTGCGATTCGCGAGATCGATCTTGGCATGACGGCGGACGTGGGCACCCTGCAGCGCCTGCCCAGGCTCATTCCCGATGGCGTGGTCCGTGAACTGGCCTACACGGGGCGCAACATGGACGCGGAGGAGGCCCGGGAGCTGGGCTTCGTCAACCGGGTGTTCGAGGACAGGGACACCCTGATGCGCGAGGTCATGGCCATCGCCCAATCCATCGCCGCAAAATCACCGCTGGCGGTGCGCGGCAGCAAGGAGATGCTGCTCTATTCCCGGGATCACCCGGTGGCCGACAGCCTCAACTACATCGCCACCTGGAATGCGGGCATGTTGAGCGAGGCGGATCTGCAGGCCGGGCTGCAGGCCCAGCTCGAGAAACGCCAGGCCAGCTACGAAGACTAGCCGGCCCTTGCCCGCCACCCGCCAAGCAGAGATTCAGCGATGACCCTACTGGCCCGGCTCAACCGGCCCTGGCTGCACTTCCTCGTGCTGGGCAGCCTGCTCTACTACCTGCAGGGGGTGTTCTTTCCCGCGCCCAAGCCCGTGATCGGCCCCCTGGGTGGCGAGCGGGTCGAGGCGCTGCAGCAGCAGTGGCTCGCCAGCACCGGCCGCTTGCCCAACCCCGCGCAGCTCGAGCGCATGGTCAGCGCGGAGCTCGACCGCGACATGCTGTTCCAGCGCGCCATCGAAATGAACCTGCACCTGTACGACACGGTGGTGTACCAGCGCCTGTTGCTGAACATGAGCTTCCTGCAGCTGGCGGAGGGCATGAGCGAACAGGAGCGCTTTGAACAGGCCCTGGAGATGCGCCTGCACCTGGGGGACGAGGTGGTCAAGCGGCGCCTGATCCAGGTAATGGAACAGCTGCTGCTCAGCTACAATCCGCCGCTGCCGCCGACCGAGGCGGATCTTGCCGCCGAGTTTGCGTCCCGTCGGGAGGAGCTGCGGCGGCCCCCGCGTTACTCCATCGAGCATATTTATTTCAATGCCGCCCGGGAGCCGGAGGCGGAAGCCGCGATCGCCAGGATCAGGGCGGAAAACCTCGATGCGCAGGCGGCGCTGCAACTGAGCTCACCGTTTCTGCCGGGTTACCGTTTCACCCGGCAATCCCCGGACCAGCTGGCCCGCCAGTTCGGCTCGGAATTCGTTGTCAACCTGCAGGCCGCCGAGCCGCAGGCCCGCAGCTGGGTAGGGCCGATTCGCTCTACCTACGGCCTGCATTACGTCTGGGTGGAAGAGGTGGAAGCGGGGCGCGACGCCACCCTCGAAGAGGTGCGTACCCAGTTGCTGCGAGACCTGGAGTCGCGCGCTGGCGATGAAGCTTTGCAGCGGAGCATCGAGGCCCTGCGCGAGCAGTATGAGGTGGTGAAATGAAGCGGCCGGGATTACAGGCGGGGCTGGTGTTGTTGCTGGTGCTGTTAAGCGCGCAGCTGGCCCAGGCCCACCGCTTCGCGCCCTCCCTGTTGAAAGTGACCGAGACTGCTCCGCAACAGTACAACGTCGTGTGGAAAACCCCGGTGCAGGGTACCAGCGACGTTCCCCTGCGCCCGCTGTGGCCTGATGCCTGCGAAATCACCAGCAGCAGCCCGCCCCAGCTCGAAGGCACGGGGAGGGTGGACAGCCTGCAGTTGCGCTGTGACCAGCTCGGCGAGGACGGCCTGGTGGGGGCGACCCTGGGGATCGACGGGCTGGGCCCCAACCAGGCCTCCGCCATGGTGATGGTCACCCTGCTGGACGGCCGCAGTTACCAGCAGGTGCTCAACGCGGAACAAACAGATTTCGTGATACCCGCCCAATCGAGCGCCGGGGACGTGGCGCGGGATTACTCCCTGCTGGGCATCGAGCATATCTGGGGTGGCCTGGATCACCTCCTGTTCGTGTTCGGGCTGCTGTTGCTGGTGGGCGGTGGCAGCCGCCTGGTCTGGACGATCACCGCCTTTACGCTGGGCCACAGCATCACCCTGACGCTGGTGGTCCTCGGTTTCTTCGACTACCCGGTGGCGCTGGTGGAGTTTGCCATCGCTCTGAGTATTTTCGTGCTGGCGGTGGAACTCACCCGCACCAGCAAGCACGATGCCCTGTGGCGCAACCCCTGGTGGTTGGCAGGTGGTTTCGGCCTGCTCCATGGCATGGGCTTCGCCGGCGCGCTGGTGGAGACCGGCCTGCCCCAGGACAACCTGCCCCTGGCCCTGTTGTTCTTCAACCTGGGTATCGAGATCGGCCAGCTCGCTTTCATCCTGCTGGCGTGGGGGATCTGGTTCCTCATCCGCAAGCCGCTGGCGCCCTGGAAGGAGCGCCTGTTGCCGGTGCCGGTCTACATCCTGGGTGCCCTTTCCGCCATGTGGTGTATCGAGCGCGGCCTGGAAATTTTCGCCTGAGAAGTCAATGCAAGGATAAGCCAATGACCGATACCGACATCCTGTTCCAG
>JBFZEF010000028.1:0-4240 GCA_041307045.1 Halioglobus sp. | reverse complement strand
GTTTCGTTTTCAAAGTTGTCGCTCCTTAGGTTCATAGGGATCAATGCTGATACCTGGTAACAGCACGAAGCATGCCTAAACGTTAAAATTTAATTAAAACAATAAGATAGGAATTTTATCTACAAGCGAATCTCGCCAAGCGTCGGTGGGTGTAAAGCTAACCGCCGGCACTTGCTGGATGCTTGTGATGCGGATCACAGAAACTGGCGATAGCGGTGTAAAGATATCTGACAGCCGCTTTCCTGTAGCGGATTACAAGCTGTTCCCAGGCACGGGCTGATCCAGCGGACGCCATCGCTCCCAATGAAGATTGCGCCGCTGTTCTGGTTGATCTGCTGGATACGGGCTGCTACCTGAGGTCGGTTACCACCGGCTCAGCCGGAGATACCGTACTGCACCTCTACACTGACTACCTGTTGATCGGTCAGGTACTGGCCGTCCCGTAGCGGCCAGTTCGTTGATATATAGCTGCCTGACCCCGACTCAGGCAGCCATTCGTCCCGGCGCGGCCTCGGTCAAGTGCGATACCGAAAGATAGTGCTCCAGCCCCTGAAAGGCGCCCTGGGCGCAGTCGGGTACCTGGCGGTGGATCTGGAAGCCCACCCCGAGGGCCGAGTGGCACTGGCGGTAGAAGCGGGCATTACGCAGGGAGCTCAGCACCAGCGCGTAGTGGTACCCGAAACGGCGTGAGGCGTCTATCAGGAAGGCACAGAAATCGCGCACCAGTTGCAGCGTGCGCACTATTGGGTCGATCGCTAAGCGTTCCCACATGCAGCAGGCTTCAGGTGCCACTGCCAGTTCAGCCAACTGGTCACTGAGGGGGGCACCGGGGGCGATGCGAGCCCCGCCCACGCAGCGGTCTCCGATGCGGGCGATGAGTATCTGTCCCTGGCGGTCGCGCTCATCTTCACTGCCGTCGAACTCCGGCAGACCCAGTTCCCGGCGGAAACATGCCTGGCGCAGCTGGTAATACTGTTCCAGAAGCCGGGGGTCCCGGCATAACTCAAAGGTGATGGACAAAGCGGCTACCTCTTCAGTGAATTATTCGTTTGTATCCGACAGTCGCTGGAAAGACCACGTTGGTGACCGGCGGCCGGATTAATGTCAGCTTGTACATTCAAGAATCGCGCCAACCCGCTAAATCCTATGGAAAAACGATGCGGGCAAGCTGCAACGAGATGCCTGGCGGCCTTTTATCGCCGGTACGTATCGGGCGATGGACAGTGATTTGTGTTTATTTTCCGACAGCAGTGCGGTGGAAATCAATAATACTGAATAAAAACAATGGGGTAGTTTGTCGCTGTTTTGCGACAGGGGGCGCTCCAGGAGGCCTCGCGACGACAGAGCCTAGTGATTCTCCTTGAACCGCTCCGGTTCGATGCCGTGGCGTTTCAGCAGTTTGTAGAAGTCCGTGCGGTTGCGCTGGGCCAGCAGCGCCGCCTCCACCACGGAACCGTTGGTGAGGCGCAGCACTTTCACCAGATAATCGTGCTCGAACTGCAGCCTGGCCTGGTTGAGCGAGGGCAGGTACTGGTCCGCCACTGTGAGGGCTTCCCGCACCAGGGCCTCGGTGATAACCGGGGTGGTGGACAGAGCCACCGTGCGCTGCACCACGTTTTGCAGCTGGCGCACATTGCCCGGCCAGGGGGCGTTGATCATCACTGCCATCGCCGCGGGGGCGAAACTGGTCACCCGGCCGGCCTGGTGGGCGCCGGTGCCGCGCAGGAAGTGGTTAACCAGGAGGGGAATGTCCTCCCGCCGTTCGGCCAGGGAGGGCAGGTGGAAGTTGACCACGTTGAGGCGATAGAACAGGTCTTCCCGGAACGACCCCTCGCGCATCTCCCGCTCCAGGTCGCGGTTGGTGGCGGAGATGATGCGCACGTCAATCGCCACACTGGCTGTGCTGCCCACCGGGCGCACCCTGCGCTCCTGCAGCGCCCGCAATAGCTTCACCTGAACCGGCAGGGGCATATCGCCGATTTCATCCAGCAACAGGGTACCCCCGTGGGCGGCCCGGAACAGGCCCGGGTGTTCGCTCACGGCGCCGGTGAACGCTCCCTTGACGTGGCCGAACAGCTCGGACTCGAGCAGTTGCTCGGGCAGGGCGCCGCAGTTCACCGCCACCAGGGGGCCCCGGCGCTGCTGGTCCGCTGCGTGCAGGGCCCGGGCCAGCAGTTCCTTGCCGCTGCCGCTGGCGCCTGTGATCAGCACACTGACATCGGAGCCGGCGACCTGGCGCACCTGGTTGAGGATGCGCTCCAGCACCGGACTGCGGGTGACCACGTGTTCGCGCCATCCCTCGACTGTCTCGGCCTGGGTAGCACCGGATTGCGCCTGGGCCGCGCGGATGGTCGCGAGCAGAAGTGTCCTGTCCACAGGTTTGGTGAGGAATTCAAAAACCCCCATCTGGGTGGCAGAAACCGCCTCGGGAATGGTGCCCTGGGCGGACATGATGATCACCGGCAGCCCCGGGTAGAAATGCCGTACCTGGGTGAACAGGTCCAGGCCGCTGGCCCCCTCCATCCGCAGGTCGGTGAGTACCAGGCTCACGGGTTCGTTGCGCAGCACCTGCAGGGCCTCCGCCGCGGAACCGGCGGTGACCACCGCAAAGCCCTCGGCCTCCAGCCGGATGGCGAGAAGTTTCAGCAGGCTGGCATCATCATCCACCAGCAACAGGCGATCCTGCATTGAATCATTCCTCCTTGCGGGTTTTGAGAGTGGCTTCCAGGTCAGTGATCGCCTGGATCTTCTGTTGCAGCAAGCTGTTTTGCTCCTGCAATTCGCTCGCCTGCTGTTGCAGGGCTTCGTATTGCCGGCGCAGATCATCCCGGCTGTGAAACCAGTTGATCCTGCTCTGGTTGTACCGCTCGAGAATAGCGGCCAGCTGGCGCGGCGCCGGCGCCCGCGCTTCGTCCTGGTGCAGCTGCCGGCAGATATCGCGGGCCGCTACCCAGCTCTGGTAGTCGTCTGCCTGTTGCCGGAGCAGGCCGTAGTAGAAAAGCTGGTTCGGCTCCTCGCTTCTGGCCGTGGTTTCCAGCGCGCTGGCAAGTTGCGGGGCGCCCAGCGCCGACACGCTGTCCTGCCATTCCAACCACTGCTGCACCGGCAGCGGGGCGGCCTGAGCCGGCGCCGGGCCGGCCGCCACGTCTACCGGGGCCTGGCTGGCGCACCCGGCCAACAGAACCATCAGCGTGGCCGCGAGTACCGGAAATTTGGCTAGTGAGCGGGGCATAGCAGCTGAAAGCACACGGGAAATGTCTTGTGGGATACCAGGGTAAGCGTACCACCCTGCAGCTCGATGCACTCCCGGGCCACACTCAGGCCCACACCGGAGCCCTTGATGGGTCCGGTACGTTTGGCGGTGCTCTGGTAGAAAGGCTCAAACACGCGTTCCCTGTCCGCCGGGGGTATGGGCTCTCCCGAATTCGCTATCGCCAACATCAGCCTGGCAGCCCTTTCACGCCAGACAACGTCGATCTGGCCGCCTTCCGGGGTGTAGTTCACGGCGTTCGACAACAAGTTGTCCAGGGTGGTCTTCAGCGTGTGCCGGTCCGCTACCCAGTAGGCAGACTTGCCCCTCACACGCAGGCGCAGGTTCTTCTGGGCGATGGTAATGAGGTAGTTGGCCAGTATCTCCTCCCACAGTTTGGCCAGCTCGATGTTCTCGAACACCAGCTCCCGGCTGGGCAGCTGCTTGTAGTCGACCAGGTTCTCGATCAGGCGCTGCAGTTCGATGGCGTTGCGCCGCACGATTTCCACCACTTCCTGCTGCTGCTGTGACAGGTGCCCGGTCACCTGCTCCGCCAGCAGGTCGGTGCCCTCGCGCAGGCTGGCCAGGGGTGTTTTCAGCTCGTGGGAGATGTGCCGCTGGAACAGTTCCTTCTGGCGCTGGCTGTCCTGGAGGCGCTGGCGCAGCCAGTCGAGCTTGCGGCCGATCTCCGCCACCTCCTGGGGGCCCGATATCAGAATTTCCTGGTCCAGCCCCGCGGTTCCCAGTTTGTGTATCGCGTCAGTCAGCTGTTGCACCGGCTTGTTGATCCAGTAGGTGAAAAACAGCAGCAGGGCCAGCGTGGCGAAGGCGAGGAACATAAGCTGGACAAACAGTGCATTGATGACGACTTCAGCCTGGGCCGCGCTCGTCGCCTGCAGCGCGTCCACCCAGGTTTGCAGCCACTGTTGCAGGCCCCGGCGGTGGTCGCTCATGGTCGCGAAGTAGTCGTCGAAGATCGGAAGAGCGTCG
>JBFZEF010000027.1:0-19605 GCA_041307045.1 Halioglobus sp. | reverse complement strand
AACACAAGGTGTTCGGCGCCAGCACCCTCGCTACCCAGCTCGAGAAGTTCCGCCACTCCCCCGAAGGCATCACCCACGATGCCCGCGACAAGCTCTACCAAATGGCGTCGGCCAGTTTGCGCGTTTACAGCCAGGGTCCCGCCACGCTGCCGGCGCGGCGCAACCTGGTGCTGAATTATCTCAACTCGCTGCCGCTCGCCGCGCAGCCGGGTTTTGGCGAGGTCAGCAGCCTGGGCGACGGCTTGCAGGCCTGGTATGGCAGCGATGCCGCCGCGGCCAATCGCGTCCTGTCGTCGTCCTCGGCGCCGCTCGCGGAACGCGCGTATTACTATAAGCAGGCGCTCAGCCTGATACTCTCGGTGCGCCGCCCGAGTTACTACCTTGGCCGCGACACCGCTGCACTGGCAAAGCTCACCGACAGTTACCTCCGGCGCATGGCGAGCGAGGGCGTCATCCCGCAGGATCTTGCCCAGGCGGCGCTGGCGACACCGCTGACGCTGCGCGAGCCGCCCAGGTCTTCATCGATTATCGATTTCACAAGCCAGAAGGGGGTTAATCTCGCCCGCACCCGCCTGCTGTCCCTGCTCGACGTGCGCAGTCTCTACGAACTCGATCGCTTCGACCTGACAGCGCGAACCACCCTGGATGCCAGAGTGCAGCTGGCCGTAACCGAATTCCTGCGCTCCCTGGCCAGGCCCGAGCGTATCGAGGAACTCGGGCTGACCGGCGCCCGACTGCTGCGGGCCAATGATCCGGCCAAAGTGATCTACAGCCTGACGCTGTACGAGCGCGGCGAGGGTTTCAACCGGCTGCGGGTCAATGCCGACAACCTGGACCAGCCATTGGATATCAATACCGGTGCAAAACTCGATCTGGGTTCCACCGCCAAACTGCGTACCCTGGTCAGCTGGCTGGAGCTGATCAGCGCGGCGCACGCCAGCTACAGCGCGCTGCCCGCCGCCGAGCTGGCGCGGCTGCAACTGCACCGGCGCGACCGGCTGGGCAGCTGGGTGGTCGACCACCTGCGCGCCAATCCCGGCGCAAGCCTTGAAAACACCCTGGCCGCGGCGATGCAGCGAAAATATTCCGCCGGCACCGGTCAAACCTTTTACACGGGGGGCGGCGTCCATACCTTCGCCAATTTCGAGAAGAGGGACAACAACAGCATATTGACCGTGGCCGAGGCCATGCGGCGCTCGGTCAACCTCGTGTTCATCCGCATGATGCGCGAGATCATCGATCACTACATGTACCGCGCTCCATCGACCACCGCGCGGCTGCTGGAGAATGCCGACGACCCGGCAAGAGAGGAATACCTGCGCCGCTTCGCCGATCGCGAGGGCAGTGTTTTCCTGCGCCGCTTCTACCGGAAATATTACGGTAAAACCCGCGACGAGGCCCTCGCGGCGCTGCTCGATGGCGTCAGGGTCTCTCCGCGCGCGGTGGTAATCGCGCTGCGCTCGGCCTGGCCCGGGATGCAGGCACAGGACATGGCTCCCTGGATGGCGCGCTACGTGCCGCAGGAGAGCTACACGCCGGCGGCCCTGGAAGAGGTGTTCAATCGCTATCCTCCCGAGAAATTCAATCTCAACGATCGCGGCTACCTGGCGCGGGTGCACCCGCTGGAGCTGTGGCTGATCGAATATCTGCAGCGACACCCCGAGGCCAGCATGAGCGAGGCCCTGGCGGCATCGGCGGAGGCGCGCCAGGAAGTCTACCGATGGCTGATGAAAACCAGCCGCAGGCACGCGCAGGACAAGCGCATCCTCGACCTGCTGGAGATCGAGGCATTCCAGCAACTGCACGAGCAATGGCGGCGCCTGGGTTATCCCTTCGCTTCGCTGACCCCTTCCCTGGCGACCGCAATCGGCAGCGCCGGCGATCGGCCCGCCGCGCTTGCTGAACTGATGGGCATTGTCATCAACGGGGGCGTCCGCTATCCCTCATTCCTCATAGACGGTCTGCATTTCGCGGCGGGCACGCCCTATGAAGCACAGTTCAGCGCTGTGCCGGTTGCGGGCCAGCGCGTACTTGTCCCCGAGGTGGCGGCCGAGGCGCGCAGGGCACTGATCGATGTGGCTGAGAATGGCACCGCCCGCGCACTGCAGGATTTCGTGACCCGCCCCGACGGCACCCGCCGCCTGGTCGGCGGCAAGACCGGGACCGGCGATCACCGCTTCGAGGTCTACGCCTCGCCAGGCCGCCTGATCTCCTCCCGGGTGGTCAATCGCGTCGCGACTTTTGTCTTCATGATCGACGATCGCTTCTACGGCACCATCACCGCCTTTGTGCCCGGCGAGCAGGCGGCGCAGTACGAATTCACCAGCGGACTGCCGGTACGACTGCTGGGGGCGCTGATGCCAACGCTGGCGCCGCTGCTGGACAGCGCCCCGGATTGGGGTCCGCCCGAGGGCTAAACATCGAGCATCACCCCGACTTCATTGCCCTCGTACACCAGTTGATAGCTGCGCAGGCCCCGGCAGGGCTCCTCCGAGGCGTACAACAACCGACCGTCCGCGACGGCGAACTGGTAGTGGTGCAGCGCGCACTGGATCACGCCGCCGTCGAAGCTGGCCACATCCAGCGGATGGCCGCGGTGGGGGCAGCGACCCTCGATAAGAAAGCACTCGCCTCTGCGCTGGAGCAGCAGTAGATGCAGGTTATCGATCTTGAAATTGCGGGCGTAGGAATCGTGCAGGTTGATCAGCTTTTCCAGCGGGTAGAATCGCATGGCCTGGTTCGCTGCGCCGACTAGAGCTGGTCCATTATGCGCCGGGCGGCGGAATACGCGGTGATCTCGCAAGCTTCCACCTGTTGCTCCAGCAGTGGCAGCATCTGCTTCACCGCCGGGTTCTGCTTCAGCCGCAGCAGCAACATCTCGTTGACCAGCTGGTGCATCCAGTCGCGGTTCTGGCGCGCGCGCTTGGCGCGGAACACATCCTGCTCCCGTGCCTGCACCTGGTAGTCCACCACCATGCCCCACACCGCGTCGATGTTCACCGACTTGAGGGCCGAGCAGGTCATGACCCGGGGCGTCCAGAAACTGGTGTGGCGCAGCAGGTTCATGGCGCTGGTGTAATGGGTTTTGCTCAACTTCGCCAGGTTCTCGCTCTCGCCGTCGGCCTTGTTGATCACCAGCGCATCCGCCAGTTCCAGGATACCCTTCTTGATGCCCTGCAATTCATCGCCGCCGCCGGGCAGCATCAGTACCATGAAAAAATCCACCATCCCCGCGACCTGGTATTCGCTCTGGCCGACACCCACGGTCTCCACCAGGATCACGTCGTAGCCGGCGGCTTCGCACAGCAGCATGGTTTCGCGGGTTTTCTGCGCAACGCCACCGAGATTGCCTGCCGCGGGCGAGGGCCGGATAAACGCCTCGTCGCGCCGGGACAGCTCTTCCATCCGGGTCTTGTCACCCAGGATGGAGCCGCCGGCAATCGGCGAACTGGGGTCCACCGCCAGCACCGCGACGCGCTTGCCCAGGGATATGAGGTACAGCCCGAAGGCTTCGATAAAGGTGGACTTACCCACCCCCGGCACGCCGCTGATCCCGATGCGGATGCTGTTGCCGCTGTGTGGCAGCACCTGCTCCAGCACGACCTGGGCCTGCTCCCGGTGCGACTCCAGCTTGCTCTCCACCAGGGTGATCGCCTTGGCGAGCGCACGGCGGTTGCCGTCGAGGAGTGCCTGTAGGTTGAATGTCGTCATTGGGGTGGGATTATAACCATTGGGGCTATATTTTGGTCTGATGGTTTTTTTGGTTCCATTCTTTCTACCCGCGACTCGATACAGGAACATTCCTCGGCGGAAACGCCAAAAAGCGCACATGCCCGATACAGCGGGGCAGGCCCTCCATGTGCAGGCTCGGCGGCCGCCGTCCATGGCGGCCGACGTTCCGCCAAGGAATGTTCCTGCACCGAGCCGCTCCGATCGTTAGCGAATGCCAAACTCATTTTCCTGGTAGAGGCAAATAGCTACGGACTGATCTCTTCACTCCACAACTCCGAAAAAATGCGATGAGTCTGCACACGCTTTCGCCAGAGCAAGCGCCCGGCAATCGACTCCGAGCACCGTGACGTCAAAAGTAGGTTTGTCGGACCGTCGGCGGCCATGGACGGCCGCCGCCGAGCCTGTACATGGATGTACGCTTTTTGGCGTGTCCGACAAACCTACTTTTGGCGGCGCGGTGCGTTCTTGCGCGCCGACCACGCCCCACCCAGCACCGTGTGTTTTCGACGAACCCATGGGTGAGGGCGCGATGCAGACCCGCGCGTACCAACAAATAGATCGAGCGTGCGAAACCCCGCCAGGGCTAAAGCAAGTATCAACCCTGCGCTTTATTGACCGCATCCAGCACTTCCCGCGCGCAGATCGGGATCGGGGTGCCGGGGCCGAAGATGCATTTGACTCCGGCGTTGTAGAGGAAATCGTAGTCCTGCTTGGGAATAACGCCGCCGGCGATCACCACGATTTCGTGCGCGCCCTGCTTGCGCAGCTCTTCCACCAGCTGCGGCACCAGGGTTTTGTGGCCCGCCGCGAGGGAGGAGGCGCCCACGACGTGGACGTCGTTCTCGATGGCCTGACGGGCCACTTCCTCGGGCGTGGAAAACATGGGTGACAGGTCGATGTCGAAACCGACATCGGCGAAGGCCGTGGCCACCACCTTGGCGCCCCGGTCGTGGCCGTCCTGGCCCATCTTGCACACCAGCATGCGCGGGCGGCGACCATGTTTGGCAACGAACGCCTCGATATCCCTGCTGATGGCCTGCCAGTTCTCGTCCTGCTGGAACGCCGAACCGTACACGCCCGACACGGTTTGGGCCTGGGCATTGAAGCGACCGAATTCACGTTCCATGGCGAAAGAGATCTCCCCTACGGTGGCGCGACGGCGGGTCGCCTCGATAGCCAACTCGAGCAGGTTGCCCTTGCCGCTGACCGCGCACTGGTAGATGTCCTCGAGTATAGCCTCTACTGCCGACTCGTCGCGGCTGGCACGGATACTCGCCAGGCGCGCGAGCTGTGACTGGCGCACTGCCTCGTTGTCGATATCGAGGATATCCACCGGGTCTTCCTTGTCGAGGCGGTACTTGTTGACGCCGACGATCACATCCTCGCCGCGGTCTATGCGCGCCTGTTTCCTGGCCGCCGCCTCCTCGATGCGCAGCTTGGGCATGCCGGTCTCGATGGCCTTGGCCATACCGCCGGCCAGCTCGACCTCCTCGATCAATTCCCAGGCCTTGTCGGCCATGGCCTGGGTGAGGCTTTCCATCATGTAGGAGCCGCCCCAGGGATCCACCACCCGGGTGATGCCGGTTTCTTCCTGGATCACCAGCTGGGTGTTGCGGGCGATGCGCGAGGAAAACTCCGTGGGCAGGGCAATGGCCTCATCCAGGGCGTTGGTGTGCAACGACTGGGTGCCGCCGAACACCGCCGCCATGGCCTCGATGGTGGTGCGCACCACGTTGTTGTAGGGGTCCTGCTCGGTGAGCGACCAGCCGGAGGTCTGGCTGTGGGTGCGCAGCATGGAGCTCTTCGCATCTTTGGGGTTGAACTCGCCGACGATGCGGGCCCACAGCAGGCGCGCCGCGCGCATCTTGGCGATCTCCATGTAGAAATTCATGCCGATGCCCCAGAAAAAAGACAGGCGGGGCGCGAAGTCGTCGATGTCCAGGCCCGCGGCGATCGCGGTGCGAATGTACTCCTTGCCGTCCGCCAGGGTATAGGCCAACTCCAGCGCGGCATTCGCCCCCGCTTCCTGGATGTGGTAGCCGGAAATGGAGATGGTATTGAAGCGCGGCATGTGGCCGGAGCAGTAGGCGATGATGTCGCCGATGATCTTCATGCTGGGTTTGGGCGGGTAGATGTAGGTATTGCGCACCATGAATTCTTTCAGGATGTCGTTCTGGATGGTGCCGGTGAGCTGCTCCTGGCTTACCCCCTGCTCCTCGGCGGCGACGATATAACCGGCCAACACCGGCAGCACCGCGCCGTTCATGGTCATGGAGACGGAAACCTTGTCCAGCGGGATACCGTCGAACAGGATTTTCATGTCCTCGACGGAATCAATCGCCACACCCGCCTTGCCCACATCCCCGGCCACCCGCGGGTGATCCGAGTCATAACCGCGGTGGGTGGCCAGGTCGAAGGCCACCGAAACACCCTGGCCGCCGGCGGCCAGCGCCTTGCGATAGAAGGCGTTGGATTCCTCGGCAGTGGAGAACCCGGCGTACTGGCGGATGGTCCAGGGGCGCCCGGTATACATCGTTGCCTGGGGGCCGCGAATATAGGGCGACATGCCCGGCATGGTGTCGGCGTAGGGCAGGTCCCTGGTGTCCTCTGCCGTATACAGGGGTTTGACCGCAATGCCCTCGGCGGTGTGCCACACCAGGTCGTCGACGCTGCCGCCGCGCATTTGCTTTGCTGCCAGCTTGCGCCAGGCATCGGCAGTGGCTTTGGCCTTGTCGTATATCTTGTCGCTCATGGGCGAAATCCTCGCGCTGCGCTCAGTGGTGATCCGCGGCGGGCTGGTTGATCTCTATCAAAACGCCATCGCAGCTCTTGGGGTGGATAAAAATGACCCTGGAGCCGTGCGCGCCGGGGGTGGGGGCATCCGCCAGGAAATGGTAGCCCCTGGCCCGCAGCCGTGCGACATCCTCCTCGATATTGTCAGAGCGAAAACACAGGTGGTGCAGGCCGCCGCCTTTCTTCTCCAGGTAGGTCGCCACCGGGCCTTTGCCCGCCAGCGGATGAACCAGTTCGATACTGGTCGGCGGCAGGGGAAAGAAGGCGGCGGTGGTCTGGGCTTCGAGTACGTCCTCGGTGCCGCCCATGGGAAGGCCGAAATCCTCCATGAAACGCCTGATCGCCTTTTCCAGGTCAGGCACCGCGATGGCAATGTGGTCGAGGGCTGTAATCATGCTTTGTATTCCTTCTACAACTGCTGCAAAAACGTGGTGGTGGCCTGGCGGCGCCGGGCCGCAATCTCGCCGGGAGATTCGATGACGGGGCGCTCGTCCGGGCTGATCTTGAAGATCGGCTGGCCCTTGTGGATGATCATGCCGTCGCTTTCCACCAGCACCTTGTCGATGGTGCCGGAGAAAGGCGCGTAGACCTTGTTAAACATCTTCATCACTTCGATGATGAACAGGGGATCGCCGGCGTTGAAATGATCGCCCGCTTTCACATAGACGTCGTGCTCCGGCGTTTCCCGGGCGTAGAACATACCGCCGCTCTCAGCCAGGATTTCATCGGACTTGGCCGTCGGTGGCGGCACCAGCACCCTGGCCATGGCCTTCTGCAGTTCGGGTTCGTTCAGGCGCGCGGGGATGTGTATGGTGAGGTCCGGGTTGACCCGCAGATCGTAGAAGCGGGTGGCCTCCGCAATGCTGGGGAGAACGGCGATGATGTCGACTCCTGCCTGGAAACCCAGGTGGGCACCGCGGACCCTTGCCCAGGTGGCCTCGTCCATCCCCGCAGGCGCCTCGGCGGACTCGAGGATGGAGCACAGCTCAACCCAGTCTCCCGCGGGCACCCGATTGTTCAACTCATCGTAAAACGCGATGGCATCCTGCAGGATCCGGTTGTCGTGGTCCCAGATAATGGTCGCGGCGGCATCCTCGAGATCTTTATCGTCATCCATATTGAGGAAATGATAGGTGTCCGCCAGCAACTCCAGGGGGTTCTCATTCCAGCTGATCTTGCCATCGATCACGGTATAGCAATCGCGGTTGATGCTGAGCCAGCCGCTGAGCACATGGGGCTCCCGCAGCAGGTGCTGCAGCGGCCGCAGCAACAGCGTCTCCTTCAGCTGCAGCGCCTCCGCCAGGGCCGCGGCGGCGGCGCCTTCCGCTCCCGCCAGCACTGCTTTGCTGACCTCGGCGTAGGCGAAATTCAGGTCCATATCGTTGGCGCGTTGCTTCAATTCACCCACCGCGGTGAGATAGGGCACGATAAACCGCGTGGTGGGCCGGGCGTTGACGTTCTGGGCGATAAACCAGTTCACCAGGCCATAGTGAAATTCCAGGTTGGTGGCAAGGTCCGTGCCGCGCATCCGGGTCTGGCGAATGATCTCCGCCATCTGCTGGTAGGTTTCCAGCCGGGTATTGCCCACGGTGAGCAACAGGGCGATGTTGGAGTCGTACGCCCCGGCCAGGGTGTACTTCATGAATACATCCGTATCCGGGTTATGCAGGCTGATGCCCTGGTCGTCGCGGATTTCGCCGTCGGTGGCATCGCTCCAGGACTCGATCACCCCGCCCGCGTGCGGCTGCAGGGCATGGTTGGTGGCATTGAGCCGCGCCTCCACACTGTCGTTGTGGCGCACCAGGCGCTGGGGCCTGGGCAATTTTCCCCCGTGGGCCGCCAGCAGAACCATCGCCTCCACCAGGGACTCCACCACGAAATGCTCCTCTGGCTGGTCCGGGTTGCTGAACCTGAGGGCGTAGCAGAGCTCGGTGACGCGGTGCTCCACCTGGATGCGGGTATTCATCTCCATGAAGAAGTGCTTGTCGCGATCGACGATGCACTCGAAGGTGGACACGGAATCCAGCCCCACCGCCTCGCCGAACCGCGCCGCCTCCTCTTCCATCGCCTGCAGCGTCACCAGGTCTCGGCGCAGCGCGCGGGCCTCCTCCGGGTTGCCGCCGCGCTCGGCCTCCGCAAGCGCCGCCTGCAGGGACTCGACCGTCACCGACACTTCCAGCAGCTTCTGTTCATGCATCTGCAGGGAGCAGTCGCGGCCGCCCATGCTCATGCTCCAGCGGCCGTTGCCGATCACCTGGATTTCCTGATGGCGCGTGGTCTCGATATTGAGCTCCACCAGGACGTTCTTGTTATCCCCGACGCCGGTGGTCTTCACCTCGTTGAGAATCTCGCGCACCATCTCGGCGGTCCGGGCGGATTCGCCGACCCCGAGAATACGCTGGCCCTTGCCGCCACCGCCGCTGATGGCCTTGAGGCGCACCCGGTTCTCGGGGTAATCCTGCGCCATTTTCTTGACGGCTTCGGTCAGGGTGTCACACAGTTCCGCCACGGTGTAGAGGTCGATTCCCTTGTCGTAGGAAGCCGCCAGTACCAGGTCGGCCTTGTCCTCCAGGCTTACGGCGTGATCCTCGAGGCGGGCGCTGTCCACCGCCAGCTGGTGCTGGGCCACCAGGGCTTTCAGCGCCGCCACGTCCGGGTGCTTGCGCAGCAGGGTGAGGGCGGTGCCGTTGTCGATACCGGGAGTGACCGACACGCCGGTTTTCAGGGCCGTGCGCTTGGCCTCGTCCTTCAGCCCGGCGTCGTGTACGGTGCGCGAGCAGGGGCCGATGAAATTGAGCCCCGCCGCCTCCATGGCGGCCACCATCATCTCGTCCTCGGCCATGAAGCCGTAACCGGCGAAGATCGAGTTGTAATTGTTGTCCCGGGCGATGCTGATGATCTGCCGTATGCGCGCCTCGCGCTCTTCCTTGTTGGCGCCGCTGTAATCCGGCACCCGGTGTACCCGGTCCGGGTCGGTCAGTGAACGCAGCTCCGGCGCCAGGGCATTGCGGTAAACAATGGAATCCTTCTCCGACAGGAGGATACCAAAGTGCTCTATGCCCATTTCGGCGAACACATCCATCGCCTCTTTGCGGATGGGGCCCCGGCAGATAATCAGCGGCCGCATATGGGTACAGTCGAACTGCCGAATCCAGGCAGTCCGGCTTTGCCCCAGCCTGCGGTCGCGGTGAATGAGCGGGTTATGCAGGTAATATTCGTTGGACACGCCTGTGTTCCTCAGTTTTTATTCGCGGCTGCGATCAATGGAATTCGCGCTGTACCGACTGCAGTGGGCCGGGCTGGTAACGGCGCAGGTAGAACGCCATGTTCTCTGCCAGCACCTGGCGCAAATCCGAGGGCATGACAATCTGCGAGATGGAACCGAGGCTGAGCGCCTCGTTGGGGTTCATCAGCTCCCTCTCATAGCGTTTCGCCAGCAGGGCCTCTTCCGCCTTGACCCAGCCCTTGACCAGGTCTGCCGCCGCGGCCGCCGCCTGTGCCTGAGAAAGCCCGGCCGCCAGCTGGGCCGCAGTCTCCTCCTTGATCCTGCCGCCAACCGCCCCGCGGATTTTGCGCAGCTCGTCCTTGTAGACGTACTCCACCCCGGCAGGGCCCATCACCGCCACCCGGGTAGTAGGCAGGGCTACCACGAAGTCGGCGCCTACGGGGAAGCTGTTGAAGGCGGCATAGGCGCCGCCGTAGGCGTTGCGCACCAGCACCAGGAATCGCGGTGTGCGCAAATCGACAATGGCGTCGAGCATGGCGCGCCCGGCCTGCACGATGCCACCACCCTCCTGCTCCTTGCCCGGCAGGAAGCCGGTGGTGTCCTCGAGGAATATCACCGGGATGTTGTACAAATTGCAGAAGCGGATAAAACGCGCGTTCTTGTAGGCGGCGTCGATATCGACCTGGCCCGAGGCCACCGAGGAGTTGTTGGCGACAAAACCGATGACATTGCCCCCCAGGCGACCCAGCGCCGTCACCGTGTTGCGGGCGCGGTCCGGCTGGATCTCGAGGAAATCGCCGTGGTCGCACAGCTGCTGGATCAGGATGGTGACATCGATCGGGGTGTTGAAGCCGGTGGGGGAGTTGAAGGCCTTCTTCAGCAGGATGTCGATGTCCCAGGTCTTGCGGGTGATCGGGTCGGAACTGGGCTGGTAGGGCGCCAGTTCGCCGTTGTAGCTGGGCAGGTAATTCAGCAGCGCCCTCACCTTGCGCAGGCCCGCTACTTCGTCCTTGACCACGAAATCGGTAACGCCGCTCTTGCTGTGTACCGCGGGGCCACCCAGTTCATCAGGGGTGACGTCCTCACCCAGTACGGATTTCACCACACCGGGGCCGGTCAGGCCGAAAAAGGTGTCGTTGGGCTGGATCAGGAAACTGCCCTGGCGCGGCAGGTAGGAACCGCCGCCGGCGTTGAAGCCGAACATGCACATGATGCTGGGCACCACGCCGCTGATCTTGCGCAGGGCGGCGAAGGCCTCGGCATAGCCGTCGAGGCCGCCCACCCCCGCGGGGATGTAGGCGCCGGCGCTGTCATTGATTCCCACCACGGGGATGCGCTGGCGGGCGGCCAGCTCAAACAGCCTGGCCAGCTTGGCGCCGTTGGTGGCGTCCATCGAGCCGGCGCGCACGGTGAAATCGTGGCCGTAGAGGGCGACATCGCGGCCGTTGACCTTGATGATCGCGGTCACCAGGGAGGCGCCATCCAGGTTGGGTCCCCAGTTCTGGTAGAGCACAGTGGGTTCGCCGTCGCTGAGAAAGCGGATGCGCTCCCAGATGGTCATGCGATTCTTCAGGTGCTGGCGCTGGATATTCTTGACGCCCGCCGTCTGGTAGGGGCGCTGCTGCAGTTCCCAGCCGCGCTTCAGTGATTCCTCGTAGGGGCCCGGGGCCGAGGCGATCTGCCCGGGCACCATGAAGGCCTGCTCGTCCCTTTCCGCGAACGGGTTTTCCAGAGTCGCGATAATCCCTGCCGGGCGCTGTGCATTCATATGGTAGGTCCAATGTCCACTGGCGATTGATCCAGGCCCGGGAGGGCCACGTTGCAGCGCCGCCAGGGTGCTGCACCCCGGCCCGCCACCGCGACGGATTTGCATGTTCCCGGAGCCGGGATTAGCATGCAAACCTGCTCAAAAAAGAGCAGGCAACGATAAGTGTATTGCCCTTTGAAGTCAATTCGGCGCCCCCTTGCGCCGGCCCGCCGGAAGTGCCGCAAGCGCCCGGAATTACAGCCTTTTTTGGGCTATGACAGGGAACCCGGCGAGCCGATGGGGGCCGGCCCGGCCCTGAATCACCCCCCTGCCCGATGGACCGGGTCCGAGGAACTGCATGGCAAGGTTTACCATTCTTTCTCCCACCGCCATTCTGGGCTATGGCTTTCCCCGGGACTCCTTCGAGCGCGGCATGGCCTGCGGTCCCGACCTGATCGCGGTGGACGCCGGCTCCGCGGATCCCGGGCCTTACTATCTGGGGACCGGCAAATCCTTCACCGATCGCGCGGCGGTGCGCAGGGACCTGTCCCTGCTGCTGCCCGCCGCTGTGGGCCGCGGCATCCCGCTGGTGATAGGCAGCGCCGGCGGTGCCGGGGCCGCGCCCCACCTGCAGTGGACCCTCGACATCGTGCAGGAGCTCGCCCGGGAACTGGGCCTGTCGTTTCGCCTGGGCAGCATCGCCGCCGACGTCGGCCGCCAGACCCTGCTCGCCGGCCTGGCCGGGGGCAGGGTGCAGGCCCTCACCGCTGCACCGGCGCTAACGGCTGCCGCGGTGGAGGCCAGCCCGGCGCTGGTTGCCCAGATGGGAGTGGAGCCCCTGCAGCAGGCCCTGGCCGCCGGCTGCGGCGTGGTTGTCGCCGGGCGGGCCTACGACCCCGCGGTGTTTGCGGCTCTCCCCATGCTGCGCGGCTTTGATGCGGGCCTGGCCCTGCACCTGGGCAAGATCCTGGAATGCGCCGCCATCGCCGCCAGCCCCGGTTCCGGCTCCGACTGCGCCCTGGGCATACTCGAGGATGAGCGCTTCGTGCTGCAGGCCCTCAGCGCTGACCGCTGCTTCACCCCAACCTCGGTGGCGGCCCATACGCTCTATGAAAAGTCCGACCCCTGCCTGCTGGCCGGGCCCGGCGGCGTGCTGGACCTGAGCCGGGTCAGCTTCGAGGACATCGGTGCGGGCAGGGTGGCGGTGCGCGGCAGCCGCTTCATTCCCTCCAGCGACTATTGCCTCAAGATCGAGGGCGCGCGGCGGGTGGGCCATCGCAGTATTGCCATCGCCGGTATTCGCGACCCCATCATGATTGCCGACATCGACGCGATCCTGCAGCAGGTGCGCGCCCGGGTGGATGCGCTGTTGCCCGAGCTGGCGCGCCAGGGCAGCCTGCATTTCCATGTCTACGGCAGGGATGGCGTCATGGGCCCCCGGGAGCCCCGCCGCGACCAGCCTGCCCATGAACTGGGCATCGTCATCGACGCCGTGTGCGCAACGCCGGAGGCGGCGGACACCCTGTGCAGCCTCACGCGCTCGACCCTGCTGCACTTCGGCTATCGCGGCCGGATGGCCACGGCCGGCAACCTGGCGTTTCCGTTTTCACCCTCCGACCTGCGGGCCGGCGAGGTCTACGAGTTCTCGGTCTACCACCTGCTGCAGGCAGACCCGCTGGAGCTGTTTCCGCTTACCGTGCGGGAGGTCCGGCCATGACCAGGCTGCGGGATATCGCCCTGGTGGTTCGCAGCAAGAATACCAGCCCCTTCACCTACGCCCTGGACATCATGTTCCGGGAGGCTAGCGACTACGAACGGCTCAAATCCCTGCAACTGGTTGACGCAGCGCTGATCAGCAGGCTCTACGCTATACCCGTGGACCAGGTGCTGGACGTGATCTATTTCGACCCGGCCATGGCGATCAAGATCTGCCTGGTGCGAGAGATATCCTCCGGCGCCCCGGGAGACCGGGATGTCTACGGTGCCCAGCAGCACGCACCGCTGCTGGAGTGGGAGTTTGAGGACGGCGACAACGAGACTGCGGACACGCAGCTGTTTGCCACCATCGCCGCCGGGCTGCGGGCCAACGGCTACAGCATCGTTCCCTGCGCGCTGGCGCCAACACTTGCAGACAGCCTGCTGCAACAGCTGCGCGCCCTGCCGCAGGGGCAATTCACCGCCGCGGGGGTAGGGCGGGAGCGAGGCCAGGCGCACGACCCTGGGGTGCGCAGGGACAAAACCCGCTGGATCAGCGGGGACTCGGCCGCCGAGCGCCAGTGGCTGGCGTGGGCCGGCAAGCTGCAGCTGTTCCTCAACCGCGAGCTCCTGCTGGGCCTGTTCTCCTTCGAGAGCCACTTCGCCCATTACGGGGAAGGCGATTTTTACCGCAGGCACCGGGACGCCTTCAGGGGCGAGTCGAACCGCGTCCTGTCGCTGGTCGCCTACCTGAATCACGACTGGCAGCCCGCTGACGGCGGCGAACTGGTCATCTACCCCGAGGGCGCGCCCGCCGGTATCAGGGTCACGCCGGCCTTCGGTACCGTCGCGGTTTTCCTCAGCGAGGAGTTCGAGCACGAAGTGCTGCCGGCACAGCGCGACCGCTACTCAATCGCCGGCTGGTTCAGGGTGAACAGTTCCAGCGGCCGGCGGGCCGATCCGCCGGCCTGAACCGCGCAGTGGCAATTGCCATTGCGCAAATATGAATATATATTCACATACCAGATCGTTGGGAAGACCATCACCAAGAGACGAACGCGATGCCGGATTCACATTTCCACCGCAGCACAGCCCGAAAAATACCCCGACGAATTCCGATCGCCGCGCTCACGGCACTGCTGGCGGCGCCGGTTGTTGCCGCCGCCGACTTCAAGCTGGTGACCGCCGCCGAGCTGGGCCTGATGCAGGGTTTTCCGGTACCGCAGGAGAAGCGCGTCACCCGCGATAACATGAGTCTCTATCCCTACAGCCGCTGGGCCTTCCAGCATATCCGGGAGCTGCAGCCCACTCGCGAGATTTTTCGGGGCGACGGCCCGGTCTCCCCCCTCGCAACCAGGCCGGTTGACCTGGACGCCCTGACCTTCACCGTGGCGAACGACAGGAAGGTAAACCTGGCGACGTGGCTGGACGAGTCGGTCACCGATGCATTCCTGGTGTTGCACAAAGGAGAGCTGGTCTACGAGCGCTATTTCAATGGCATGGCGCGGCCTTCGCAGCACCAGATGTTCTCGGTGACCAAGTCTTTCGTTGGCACGTTGGTGCTGTGCCTGATCGAGGAAGGCGCTATTAATCCGGCCAAAACGATACAGCACTACCTGCCGGAACTGCGCGACAGCGCCTTCGGCACGGCCACCGTGCAACAGGTGCTGGACATGACCACCTCCATAGAGTTCAGCGAGGCCTACGAGGACCCTGCTGCCGATGTCTGGAAATACGGTTACGTTTTCGGTATTTCCACCCCGCCTGCGGATTACCAGGGCGCCACCAGTATTTTCGAGTACCTGGCCACGCTCAAGCGGGCAAAACGCGACCACGGCGAGGGCTTCCTGTATGTCACCCCCAACACCGATGTGCTGGGCTGGCTCAGCAGCCGGGTCAGTGGCAAGTCAGTCGCCCAACAGCTGGAACAGCGTATCTGGCAGCGCCTGGGCGTGGAGCGGGACGGGTATATGTGGATGAATACGCTCGGCGAGGAGATGGCGGGGGGCGGCCTGAACATCACCGCGGCCGACGCGGCAAGGTTCGGCCAGATGATCCTGCAGGAAGGAAAATTCAATGGCCAGCAGGTCATCCCGGCCAGCGTTGCGCAGAGGATCCTGCGCCATGGCGACCCTGCACCCTTCAACCGCATTTACCAGGATCCCTGGTTCGAGCATATCGGCTATGCCTACCACGACCAGTGGTGGACCTTCGCCACCGCGCACAAGCCGGTCAGCGCCATTGGCGTCTTCGGCCAGTTTATCTACATCGATCCAGTGGCCGAGGTGGTCATCGTCAAGCAGTCATCGCATCCCGAGGCGGAGAGCGAAGCGAACGAAGTGGACGGCCCGCTGATATGGCACGCGATCGCCACGCACCTGATGCAGAAGTCCTGAAATCCTTTGCCAGGCCCCGCCTGGCAGCCACCAGTGCCCGCCGAGGGCTACCAGCGATAGCTTGCCTCGATCGCGTAGTACATCGGCATGGAGGGTGTGCTCACGAAGCTGCCAAGATCATCGCCGGTCGCACTGGTCCAATAGCCTGAGTCGGCCAGGTTCTGGCCGATCAGCGCCAGCTCCCAGCTGCCGTCAACCGGCCCTATCCAGGCCCTGGCGTTGACTATGCCATAGCTTTCGACGCTATAGGCCGCAAAGGCCAGTGGTGTGATGGCGGTATCCTCACCATAGATATCGTCCCGCCAGCTGTAGTTCACTTGCGTGCCCGCCCCCAGCGAGCTGCTGAGCTGCCACTCGTAGCGGGCCTGCAGGTAGGCGCTCCATTCGGGTGCATAGGCACGCGTCGTACCATCCAGGTCAACCTCCACCTCCGCAGGATCGAGGGCGAAACTGTCGGTATCCAGTTCAGCATTCAGGTAGGCCACCGAGCCCTGCAGCGATAAGCCATCCAGCGCGAAGGGCAGCCACTCGAAGTCCAATTCGGCGCCAATATGCTCGGCGTCGCCGAGGTTACCCAGGGCATTGACTACCGTACCGGTGAGTTCGTTGACCCGCTGGGTGTAACCCTGCACATCCTGGTAATCGTAGTAGAAGGTAGCGCCGTTCAACTTGAGGCTGTTATCGAGCCAGGTGGACTTGAAGCCAAGTTCATAAGCCCAGACGATCTCCTCGTCGTAAGCATTGAGTTCCTCAGGGTCGAGCGCAAAGCCGCCGGGAAATCCACCGGACTTGTAGCCCCGGGTGATCCGGCCATAGATCATCGCCTCCCCGGTCAGCGCCCAGTCCAGGCCCACATCTCCGGACCAGTTTTCCTGCAGGTCATAAGATTTGTTGACATCCTGGAAATAGAAAAAGCCATCGACCAGGTCCTCCGCGTAGGCGTCTTTGTACTCCTTGCTCTCGTCCGAGTAGCGCAGGGATCCGCGCGCGGTCAGGTTACTGGTCAGCTCTAAGCCCAGCTGGCCATAGGCCGACCAGTAATCGGTCTGTTGGGTGAACGCCCGCTCGAGCAGGGTGGGGAACACCAGGATATTGTCCAGGGTATTACCGAGACGCAGATCCTTGACTTCATCCTCGCCGTAGGTCGCACCGGCAAGCCAGCTCCAGGGACCGTCTGTCTGCGAAACCAGCCGAAACTCCTGTGACCAGACCGTGAGGTCGGCCTCGCCATCTTCCTCGAACAGGGCCAGGGGCGAACCATCGTAGTCATACTTCTGCTTGTTGTCGTAGTCCAGGTAGCCGCTGATGGAGGTCAGCATGGCGAACTCGAGATCCCAGTTCAGCTGGAAATTGGCCCCAGTCCAGGAGTTATCCAACTCGTTGATGGGATTGCCCATCACCAGGGTGCCATCGCGGTCCTGGGAGGAGGCCAGCGGGCCCGGGTCGCCGGGCGTGAGGACCAGAGCGCTGGTGAGATTGGAAAGCGTGACACAGTCTTTCTGGTTGAGGTTGCCGGCATAGGCGCTGGCGCAATAGTCACCGCTGCCGGAAGGGTCGAACAGGGCGCGTGAATAGGACAGGGTTGTCTCCGACTTGTCATAGCCCGCGTCCACCTTCAGCAGCAATTCAAGCGCATCAGTCGGCTGCAACAGCAACTGGGCGCGGCCCGATGTGAAATCGCGGTCGCCATATTCATCATCACCCGGGGTGGCGAGGGTATCCTGCCAGCCGCCGTTCTGGTCGGTCATGCCGGCCAGGCGAAAGGCGGAGTTGCCGGTGATCTTGCCGCCCACCGCGCCCTCGACGACAGAGCGGTCCCAGCGGCCGTAGCTGCCCTGGATAAAGCCATTCACGTCCTGCTCGAGATCGGGCCGGACCGACAGCACCCTGACCGCACCGCCCGTGGTATTGCGACCGTAAAGCCCACCCTGGGGGCCTTTCAGCACTTCCACCCGATCCAGGTCGTACAGACCCAGGCCGCCCATGACGTTGGACGAGAGGTAAAACTCATCGTAGTAGATGGCCGCGGTCGGCGTATTGTTGGCATTGAAATCGGCCAGGCCCACGCCGCGAATCACCCAGGTTGGCTGGCCGGCGCCGCGCTCGTCGAACAATTCCACCGCGCTGACCGCTTCTGTCAGACCCTGGAGGTTGGTAAAGGACAGGTTACGCAAGTCCGTCTGGGTGAAAGCAGTGATGGCGATGGGCACGTCCTGCAGGCTTTGCTCCCGCTTCTGGGCGGTAACAATGACTTCCTCCAGGGTGGCCTGGCCGTGAGCGGCGCTTGCGAGCGTGAAAAGCGAGGTAGCTCCCACCAGCAATGGAATGGATCTTTTCATGGAGGGCTTCCTGTGGGCAGTGAAAAATGGAGTTTACCGATGCGCCATTTTTCAACGCGGCCGGTGGAATGTCAATAAATCTGAGCTTATATTCATGTTATAAATCCACCCGGACCTGCTATAAACTGCGCTGGCAGATCCACCTGCTTCCCGGCTTGAGGCAATCCATTGCAACGAAGGCGCAACCCGTCCCAGCAACGCTCCCAGGAACGGGTGGAGCTGATCCTGGCTGCAACCGCCGAGATCCTGCGCAGGCAGGGGATCGGCGCGGTTACGACCAACAGCATTGCCGCAGAGGCCGGCATCCCGGTGAGTTCCATCTACCAGTACTTCCCCAGCAAGGTAGGGATCCTGGGCGCCCTGTATGAACAATACCTGGCCGGCATCGTCGCGGTCATCGATGCGTTCGCCACACCTGAACGGCTGCAGCAGCCCTGGGAGGAGTTCCTCACGGCCTTCGTCAAGGTTATTTTCCAGCAGGAAACTCGCGAGCACATCGACCGCGAGCTGTGGAGCGCACTCGGCCTGTTTCCGGAACTTGGGGAGCTGGAAAGCGCGCATCGGGCCAGGATGGCGGATCGAATCGCGGGTATCCTGCGCCAGCTCGGGTCAACCTGGCCCAGGCCGCGCCTGCGGCGTATCGGAATGTTCATCTACGAGCTGAACAACGCGGTGTGGAATTACCGCGCAAGCTACCCGACGCCGGCCCGCGATTACCTGGAGTGGGCAACCGCCGCGGTGCTGGGCGTGGTGCGCAAATGCATGCCCCACTAGCGCCATTGTCTGGCAGCGGGACCCCAACCGCGCTATAAATGCGGGGTCGCTGCCGCCCTCAATCCACAAGGATCCATGTAATGGCTTGCCCGCCAGTTCCTGTGCACCTTGAACATTACCTCATTGCGGCGGTCTGCTGTGTCCTGGCGGTCGCGCTGCCGGGGACCGCCCACAGCCAGCAGCAGTGGGACAGTTACGGAGGCAGCCCCGGCGGTGGCCACTTCTCGCCGCTCGCCCAGATTACGCCGGCCAATGTGGCCGGGCTGGAATTGGTGTGGCAGCACCGCTCCGGCGATTTTCGCCCCGCCAGGGAGGGGGCACAGGGCAGGACATACGGCGACGCCGATGGCCCCCGCCCGCAAAGCGCACTGCAGGTAACGCCCATTGTCGTCGACGCTACTCTGTACTACTGCACCCCGTTCAATCGCGTGTTTGCCCTCGACGCCGCCAGCGGTCGCGAGCGCTGGGTGTACGACCCCGGCGTCGACACTGATCCCGTGATGCTGACCAACTGCCGCGGCGTGAGCAGCTGGCAAAATCCCAAGCCCACGGGCGCGGCCTGCGACCACCGTATTTTCACCGGCACCCTCGACGGCCGGTTGATCGCGCTGGATGGCGCGACCGGCAGGCCCTGCGAGGACTTTGGCGAAGCCGGCCAACTGGACCTGCGCGAGGGGCTGGGCGAGCATGTCCGCAGCGAATACAGCATCACCTCGCCGCCCGCCATACTCGGCGACCTGGTCATCACCGGCGCGCTGGTACTGGACAATCGCCGCAAGGACGGCCCGGGCGGCGTGGTGCGCGCCTTCGACGTCCGCAGCGGCGAGCTGCGGTGGTCCTGGGACCCGCTGCCACCGGGCGCCGACCCCGAGCTGGCCGACGCCGGGCAGCGCTACCAGAAAG
>JBFZEF010000024.1:0-4801 GCA_041307045.1 Halioglobus sp. | reverse complement strand
TCACTTCACCATATAGCCGCCATCGCTGACCAGTGTGGCCCCGGTGGTAAAGGCGGACAGGTCACTGGCCAGGTAGAGTATCGGGCCGAGGATCTCTTCAGTTGCCGCCACCCGCCGCTGCAGGGAGGCGTCGATGGCGCCCTGCAGGTAGCCGGGGATGTTGGCGGCGCTGTCGAACATGTCGGAGTGGTAGCTGCCGGGGGCGAGGTCGTTAACCCGGATACCCAGCGAGGCCCATTCCGCGGCCATCACCCTGGTCAGGGCGTGCAGTGCCGCCTTGGTGGCGGAGTAGAAGCCCTGGTAAGGGGAGGGCTTGAGCCCGCCGACCGAAATCACGTTGATGATGGAGCCGCCCCCGTGCCCGGCCATCCGCGGGGCGAGGCGAGAAGCCAGGTACCAGGGGCCCTTCGTGTTCACGTCAAACAGCTTCTGGAACAACTCTGGCGTCAGGTCAGATAGCAGGCCGAGGGACGGGTTGATACCGGCGTTGTTGATGAGAATATCAACGCGGCCAAAATGCTCGTAGGCGGTTTCGATGAGGCGGTCCAGGTCTGGGATGGAGCCGGCGTGTGCGGCCACGGCGAGCGCCTTGCGGCCGCGACTCTCCACCTCCCGCGCCACCCGCTCGCAATTCTCGAGGCGGCGGCTGGCGATGATCACATCGGCGCCGGCATCCGCCAGGCCAAGGCACATGGCCCTGCCCAGGCCGCGGCTGCCGCCGGTTACCAGTGCGACTTTTCCGGTCAGGTCAATGGCGTGCATGTGGGGATTCCCCTGCGGTTTTGGCTGCCCTGGCGCGGCATCAAATGGATCTGGACCCCGCGGCGGTGAGTCGCTAGTGTAGGGTATCAACACCCCGCCTGCCAGAATCTGCCCACAGCAGCCCCCTGCGCAGTAACGCCGGGGCGCTGCCTTCTTCTGCCTGACATAATATGCCCATTGAAGTGGCTGCAAGCGCTAACGACGGCAGCGGCTGAAGACGCGATAATCGGACAATTGATACTTTCTACTGGAGCGGATACTTATGAGTGAAGGCGGCAGCGTGTACAACAAGATCGAAATGGGTGTGCAGCATTTCGGCGAGAGTGGCTACGAGGTCATTCTGGTGGACGCTCCGGCCGAGGGGGTCAGGCGCATAACGCTCAACCGGCCCGACAAACGCAATGCCCTGAACCATGCGCTGCGCGGCGAGTTGCTGCATGCCCTGCAGCAGGGTGACCGCGACGAGGGCGTCAGGGTACAGATCGTGCGGGGGGCAGGCAGCAGCTTCTCCGCCGGGTATGACCTGGGTGGCGGCAACGAGGGCTACGGCTATCCCTTTCACACGGCGGGTGGCGATGGCCAGTGGCCCCGGCACGTCACCGAGGGCTGGATGGGAATATGGGACCTGGCGAAGCCGGTCATCGCCCAGGTGCACGGTTACTGCCTGGCGGGCGGCAGCGAACTGGCCACCGGCTGCGATCTCGTGTACATGGCGGACAATGCGAAAATGGGCTATCCGGCCGTGCGTTTCGGTACGCCGGATATGCAGTTCCACCCCTGGCTCGTGGGCATGCGCAAGGGCATGGAAATGCTGCTGACCGGGGATTCCCTGTCCGGCGTCGAATGCGCGGCACGGGGTTGGGCCACGGCCAGTTTTCCCGAGGAGGAACTGGAGCAGAGGGTGCTCGATATCGCCACCAGGATAGCGCTGCTGCCCCCTGACATCGTCCAGCTGAACAAGCGGGCGGTGCACCGGCAGATGGAAGTGATGGGGCTGCGCCAGGGTATCCGCGCGGGGACGGAGCTGTGCGCCCTGGGCGTCCACCAGGTCTCCTTCAAGCGCTTTATTGGCGAGATCGAGTCCAAGGGTCTGACCACTGCCCTGCAACAGCGGGATGAAAAGTTCGGGGACTATCGCACCGGGCACGCCAAGGATGACGGCTGAGCCGGCCGCCCGCTGCCGGCCGCGCAACGTAACAGGGGAGTTGAGTCATGAGACTGCAGAACAAGGTCGCCATCATCACCGGCGCGGGGCAGGGCATAGGCGCTGTGACCGCCTGTCGCATGGCCGAGGAGGGGGCGAAGGTCGTGCTTGCGGCTCGCCGCCTGAACCTGCTGGAGGAGGTTGTCGCCCGGATTGAAGCCGCCGGCGGTACCGCGATGGCCTGCAGCTGCGATGTGTCCGACGAGGAGGCCGTCCGGCAACTGGTGGCCACCACCGTGCAGGCCTACGGCAAGCTGGACATCGTGGTCAACAATGCGGTGCTGATGGTGCCGGGAATGCTGGCCAACCACAGCACCAAAGCCTGGCACCAGAATTTCCGGGTGTCCCTGGATGGCGCCATGTTCCTGATGCGCGAATCCTTCACCCAGCTCAGGGCCAATGGTGGCGCGGTCGTCAATGTCGCTTCCGTGTGTGGCCTGCTGGGGTCGGTGGGTACCGCCGGTTACAGCGCGGCGAAAGCCGGCATGATTGCGCTGTCGCGCAATGCCGCCATCGAATGGGGCAAGCAGGGCGTGCGGGTCAATACTGTCATCCCGGGCGTGTTCCTGACGCCGCCGACCCTGGGCCTGATGCCGGATGCCGCCGCCCAGGAGGCCACGGCGAAGTCCCTGCCGCTTGGGCGTATCGGCGATCCGGTAGAGTGCGCCAACGCTATCCTGTTCCTGGCCAGTGACGAGGCTTCCTATATCACCGGCGCCGAGCTGGTGGTGGATGGCGGGCGCACTGCGGAACTCAACACCGGCACCGCAAGCTGGGACTAGGGGGGCGACATGGACAAGGAAGTGCTCGCGCGAATCGACCGGCTGGAGTCGCTCGACGAAATTCGCCAGCTGCCGGCCAAGTATGCGCTGTCCCTGGACATGCGCGACATGGATGCCCACGTGAACCTGTTCGCGGCGGATATCCGGGTCAGTCGCGACAAGGTGGGGCGCGCCCACCTCAAGCGCTGGCTGGACGATACCCTGCGCCTGCAGTTCACCGGCACATCCCACCATATCGGCAACCACATCATCGAATTCGACGATCCGGACCGCGCCCACGGGGTGGTCTATTCCAAGAACGAGCACGAGACCGGCAACGAGTGGGTCATCATGCAGATGCTGTACTGGGATAACTACGAGCGCAGCGACGGCCGCTGGTATTTTCGCCGCCGCCTGCCCTGCTACTGGTACGCGACCGATCTCAATCGGCCACCGCTTGGCGCCAACAAGATGCGCTGGCCCGACCGCGAGCCCTACGAGGGCGCTTACCACGATCTGTGGCCCTCCTGGCAAGAGTTCTGGGCCAGGCCACCGGATTGCGATGAGCCGCAGGTGGCGGCGCCGGCACCCCTGGATCAATTTCTGAATACCATGCGGCGGGGCGCGGCTGAGCCCAGGATACGGGTGCGCTGAGCGTTGCTCTCCCAATAACAGGCAAGGGATCGTTATGACTATTTTTTCCGGCGTAAAACTGGGCGAGCTGGCCCTGGCCAACCGCATTGTGATGGCGCCCATGACCCGCAGCCGTTCCGCTGCCGATGCGGTGCCCACGGCCATGATGGTGGACTACTACAGCCAGCGCGCCAGCGCCGGCCTGATTATTTCCGAGGGCATCGCCCCCAGCGCCGATGGCCTCGGCTACTGCCGCACGCCGGGGCTGTACAACGACGCCCAGGTGGCCGCATGGTCGCGGGTGACCGCGGGCGTGCACGCCGCCGGTGGCAGGATCGTGGCCCAGCTGATGCACGTGGGGAGGGTCGCCAGCCATTTCAACAAGCCTGCCGGCAGCCAGACCATCGCGCCGTCCGCCATTCGCGCCCGCGGCGAGTTCTATACGGACCAGGCCGGCATGGCGCCCTTCGATGAGCCCCGCGCACTGGCTACCGACGAGATAGCCGGGGTGGTGGAGGATTATCGCCTGGCAACCGCCAGCGCCATCGCCGCCGGTTTCGACGGGGTGGAGCTGCACTGCACCAGCGGCTACCTGCCGGCGCAGTTTTTATCTACCGGCAGCAACCGGCGCAATGACCGTTATGGCGGCAGTGTGGCCAACCGCTGTCGCTTCGCCCTCGAGGCCCTCGCGGCCATGGCCTCGGTGGCGGGCCCCGGCCGGGTGGGAATGCGCATCTGCCCGGATAACCCCTTCAACGACCTGAGCGATGACAACCCGCAGGAGACCTTCGAGCACCTGCTGGGCCTCGCGGCGGCGCTTGGCCTCGCCTATCTGCATGTCATCAGGATGCCGGCGGGCAGGGTGGACAATATCGCGCTGGGCCAGCGCTACTTTGGTGATCGCCTCATCGTCAACGAAAGCTACGGCTTTGAGGAGGCGAGCCGGGTGGTCGCCAGCGGAGCAGCGGCAGCGGTCTCCTTCGGCAGGTTGTTCATCGCCAATCCCGACCTGGTGGCCCGCTTCCGGGCCGGCGCCCCGCTTGCAAAGTTTGACCCGCACACCCTCTACGCCGGTGGCGAATCGGGCTACAGCGATTATCCGGCGCTCTGAGGAGCTGGATGGCTGTTTGCCCGCGGCAGCAGCGCCGTCTTTTCATCCGGGCAGGCGATGACGTCATCCTGCCCCCGCTGCAGCAGGCCGGTAAACGGGATAATGCGGTACTCCCCTGACAAGCGGCTGCGCGCGTCGCGCCGGCGCGCCTTGGAGCCATCGGCTTTGCGCTTGTCAAAGGTGAACAGGCTGTAGCCTTCCGGCAGGTGGTCGCGCAATTCCTCCAGGGTCGCCAGGGACAGCGCTTTGCCGTAGGTGAGCTCGCACACGATCACCGGCCGGGTCCGGCGCAGGGTTTCGCGCATCCCCGCCAGGGTCATTTTCTCAAAG
>JBFZEF010000021.1:0-20466 GCA_041307045.1 Halioglobus sp. | reverse complement strand
GCTTGCCCCGCTGGCCCATTGCCAGTACCGCCAGCTGCTCCTGTTCCTCCTGGGAGAAGCCGGGCAGGTCGGCATTGCGCAGTACGTAGGCGGTGTGGCGGTTGAAGTGTTTGTGGGCGATGGCCAGACCCAGCTCATGGGTGCGCGCCGTCCAGCGCAACAACTCCCGATCCTGTGTATCCAGTTGCCAGGCCCGGCGTGCCGCATCGAAGAACACACGGGCCCGGCGCTCGACAATATCGGCGGTTTCAGTATCGACTGAGTATCGCTGCATGAGTGCGTTGATGCTGCGCTCGCGTACGTCTTCGTGGGAGAGGCGGCCCATCAGGTCATAGATGACGCCTTCGCGCAGGGCGCCATTGGATGTGCGCATGCGCTCGATGCCCAACACATCGAACAGCGCGCTGATGATCGCCATACCCGGCAGGATGACATTGCGCCGCTGCTCGGCGAGGCCCTCCAGGTTGATGTCATCCATGGTGCGGAATTTCAGCAGCTTTTTCTCCAGCTTGCGCAGACCCGGGCGATCGATGCCGCTGGTGCATCCACCGTGGAGGCCCAGCAGCAATTCGATGGTGCGCACGGTGCCGGAAGAGCCGACGCAGTCCTGCCAGTTGCGCGCATGGTATTCATGACGTATAGGGGCCAGCAGCAGGCGAGCCTTATCATAGGCCCGGCGGTAGTTGTCGCCGCTGACCCTGCCGTTGGGAAAATAATCCTTGCCGTAGGAGACACAGCCCATCTGCAGGCTCTCCAGCCGCTGGGGTTCGAAGCGCTGGCCGATAACGAGCTCGGTGCTGCCGCCGCCGATGTCGATTACCAGCCGTGAGGCGAGGTCGTCCGCCAGGGTATGGGCGACGCCCAGGTAGACCAGGCGGGCCTCCTCCCGGCCGTAGATAACATCAACCCGGGTGCCGAGTATGCGGCTGGCCGGCAGGGTGAAGTCGCGACGATTGCGGGCCATCCGCAGGGCGTTGGTGCCAACCACTCGCACTCGTTCAGGGGTCACGCTGCCCAGCAGCTGGGCGAAGCGGCTGAGGCAGGCAAGGCCGCGTTCGATAGCGTCCTGGGACAGGCGATCATCCTCGAGGCCCGCTCCCAACTGCACTTTTTCCGCCAGCGCCTCGACCGGTCGCATTGCGCCGTGCTCGATCCTGGCGATCAGCAGATGGAAGGAGTTGCTGCCGAGGTCAATGGCCGCCAGCAGGCTGCCCTCGGCAAGGGTATCGTCGCTAGTTGAACTCAAGATGCTGTCTTCCCGGTTTGCTGGCGTCCAATGGTAATGGATAAGCTCGAAGGGCGCACGGTAGCCCGGGGAAAAGTTCAGCCTGCGCTCAGCTGGGCGGACAGGTTAGTGCTGATGCCGCTGCCGCCTGGCCGGTCACTACCGGCGGGTAAGGGGATAGGTAGGCGGGGTCAGGCATGGACGCCGAAATGCCGGCGCGCCAGTGCGATCTTCATGTTGTGGTCGTCGGTTTCGGCGGCGATTTTTTCGGCAATGGCAAGGCGGTGCCGCAGCCCCGCCATATTCGCCACCTGGATCGCGAGTCCCGGCCGGGCGTTCAGCTCCAGCAGCACGGGACCGCGGGTTTTATCCAGCACGATATCCACGCCCAGGTAGCCCAGCCCGGTCATTTCAACGCAGCGTGAGCCCAGGTCGAGAATGCGGTCCCAGTAGGGAAGCTGCAGTTCATCGAAACTGGCGCCGGTGTCGGGATGCGTGGTGACCAGGTGGCCGTGCTGAACGGCGCGCACGCTCTTGCCGGTGGCGATGTCGATACCTACGCCCACCGCGCCCTGGTGCAGATTGGCCTTGCCGTCCGACGCATGGGTGGCGCAGCGCATCATCGCCATGACCGGTACACCCTTGAACGCGATCACGCGAATGTCGGGCACACCCTCGTAACTGTACTTCTCGAGATAGGGGTCGAACTGGATCATCGCCTCCACCATGGCCCGGTCATTGCGTCCCCCGAGGCTATACAGGCCGGCCAGAGTATTCGAAAGGTGACGCCTGACTTCCTCGGCACTGATCAGGGTGCCGCTGGATTTGCGAAACTGGTCGCCCTCGCGCCCGACAATGACCAGGATGCCCTTGCCGCCGCTGCCCTGGACTGGCTTGATCACAAAGGCCTCATGCGCCGACAGGGCCTCGGTGGCGGCGGCGATCTGGTGCTGCGCCTCGATCACGGCGTAGAGTTCGGGGACCGGGATATTGTTCTTGATCGCCGCTTCCTTGGTTAGCAGCTTGTCATCCACCAGGCGGTAATTCCGCCGGGGGTTGTACTTGCCGATGAAACCGACATTGCGACGGTTCATCCCGAGAATGCCGAGTTCCTTCAGCCTGCGCGGTGAGATCAGCCTGATCATTGCTGCTTGTCCAGGTCCCGGAAGCGGTAGAGCTCAGACAGGCGGTAGCCGGTGTATTTGCCCAGCAACAGGATTATCGCGAGCAGGCTCAGGGTGAGTTCGGGGAAGTTGAACGTCAGGTGCTCCACCAGACGGTTGGTCATGACCAGGTAGGACAGCACCGCCACCACCAGGCTGCCGCCGCCCTGTTTGAACACCTCGCGAAAGCCCTCCTCCTCCCAGAGGATGGACATGCGCTCGATGGTCCAGGACAGGATGATGGTGGGGAAGAAGGTGACGGTGAGCGCCCGGTCCAGGCCGAACTTGTAACTGAGGATAGCCGTGGTCGCCATCATGAATATCACCACGATGATAACCGCGGAGATGCGCGAGACCAGTAGCAGGTTCAAGTGGCTCAGGAACGAGCGAATCCACAGGCCCACCCCCACCAGGGTAATGAACAGGACCAGGCCGGTCAGCAGCTGGGTTTGCAGGAAAGCCAGCGCGATCAGGATGGGCATGAACGTGCCCGAGGTTTTGAGGCCGACAATGAGGCGCATGATAACCACCACCAGCGCCGCCACCGGTATCAGCATCAGGCCCTTGAAGACGCCCTGCTGTTCAACCGGCAGGGCGTAGATCGAGAAGTCCAGCAGGGCATACTCGTGCGCCCGCTGCTCCATCCCGATCACGGCCTTGGCGGGAAGGCTGTTACTGACCAGTGCGAACTGGAGGGTGGAGTTACTGCCACCCGCCACCGCCAGCAGGGCGTCGCTGCCGCGCTGCCAGACGAAGAAATTGGCTGGCATGCCGATATTGGCACTTGCCGGATCGATCACTACCCAACGGTCGCCGTTGTGAAACTCGAGCAGGGAGCTGAGCGTCTGGCGCCTGCGCCCGTCCTCCAGGCGTATACCCCTGATCTCATGGGCGGGTATTCCCGCATGCGCCAGCACTGCCAGCATGACCACCTCCGGGGACTCCTCGAAGGTACCGAGCAGAAACTGCGCGTCCAGGTCCTGGCTTTCCTCATTGAACTCGGTGACCAACAGCGCGACAAAGGTGTCGGTGTCGGCGGATTGTTCACGCAGTTTGCCAATCAGTCGTTCCATCGCGGTCGCCTGGTCGTTTTCCAGCAGTGGCTTTTCCTGCAGCGTGGCGGGCAGGTCAGCCAGTTCCTCGCTGGAGGGCTGGTAGGCCTGCAGCTTGTAGTAAAGCGTGGTGGAATCCTCCATGCTCTGCCGGGTCCAGCGCGCCTTCCTCCGGCTGGCTTCCTCGGCGACAGTAAAACCGAAGCCGGAAGAGGCGAAGTGCTCCTCCAGCAGCACCCAGCCGGCCAATGGCTCAGGCAGCGTCAGGTCCACCTGCACGGGCTGGTCCTTGCTGGGGGTGAAACTGATCTTGGACTCTATCGTCCACACCTCACGGTACTCGCCGGGCAACAGGGGGAAGCCGAGGCTGAAGGCCTTGTAAAGCGTGAGACCCACCCCGAGCAGGAACAGGGTGCCGGCAATGAACGCGATCTGGGTTTTTGAGGCCATAGTCTCTACGCCATCCTGATTATTTGGCTATTTGCTGCTGGCGACTGACGTCGACGATCACCGTATCGACCAGCAGGTTCCTGCCGATCTGCAGTGGATACTCCATGTTATCGCGTTCATTGAGCGTGACATCCACCGGCGCGCGGCTGTCTGCCAGGGTGATGTAGAGCTTGACCACGTAGCGATAGGTCTCTTTGTTGCCGCCCTGCTTGATCACGATTTTGCGCCGCAGGGGCTGCTGCAGGTCGACTGGCTTTTTGGTGGCGGGGTCAAGCACGGTGAAGTGCACCCAACGCTTGCCGTCTTTTTCGACCAGTTCGATATTCTCGGCATGCAGGCTCGTCGATGCGGCGCCCGTGTCGATGCGCGCGGGCAGGCGTATATCACCGGGTTCAATTCGGGCCCACTCCACCGCACCCACGATCGGCAGGTTCAATTTGCCGGCATTGGTTGGCTTCTGCGGGGCCGGCGCTGGCACAGTAACAATCTTTTCGATGACCTGGGGCTCAGGGCACACGACCGGCTCCACTGCCGGGCACACCGGGCAGGCAGGGGGTTCCACCACGGGACAGGCTGCGGGTTCCGGCGCGGGTTTGAGCGAGCTACAGCCGGCCGCCAGCAGCAGGGTAAGGTAAACACACGATCTTGAGAGCTTCTTCATCATTGCAGGGTGATTGATCACTGGTAGGTTGAATAAAAGGCCGGCGTCCGCCCGGTGTCATGTCGATCGCCGGTGCTATTTTTGCGACGTTCACGGCAGCCGCGCCGATCCGGTTGCCGCCCCACATGGCCGGACTTTCGGGGGCGCGGCAGCGGCGCGTGCAGCTTAGCTCAACTTCAGGGTCCTTCCAAACCTCTTGCGATCCAAAGCGACATTTTTCCACCGGCTACGGGTGCACAGATTGTGACCAATAACATAGTAAAATGCTCAGGTATAAACTTGACTAATTTACTGGGTTATGACAGGCTTGCGGCGTTTTCAATTGAACACGCCGAGCGGAGCAACAAGCGATGCGACTGACGACCAAGGGAAGATATGCCGTAACCGCCATGCTGGACCTTGCCCTGAACCATGAGCAGGGGCCCATTCGCCTCGCGGGCATCTCCGATCGGCAGGGCATTTCACTGTCCTACCTCGAGCAACTGTTCGCCCTGTTGCGGCGACACGAGCTGGTCAAGAGTGTGCGCGGGCCTGGTGGCGGCTACCACCTCGGGCGCCACGCAAGTACAATCAGCGTCGCTGAAGTCATAGCAGCTGTCAACGAGGATACGGACACCACCCGCTGCCGCGGCGCCGGTGATTGCCAGGAGGGCGAAACCTGTCTCACCCACCACCTCTGGAAGGACCTGTCAGACCAGGTCCATGAATTCCTCCAGAACATTTCGCTGGGCGACCTGGTAAAGCGCCAGGATATACGCCGCGTGTCCCAGCAGCAGCAGAAGCGGAGCAAGGACCTGGCGCGCAAGGGTGACCAGATTCCCACCAGCGAAATATGAACTCTACCGCGCCGCCTGCGGCAGCGTGCGACCGGGGGTAAGCAGGAATGTCACAGGAACACATCGACGAGGTCATGGCGCGTGAATACGCGGCGGGGTTCGTCTCCCCTATCGAATCGGACACACTGCCCCCCGGCCTCGACGAAGACGTCATCCGTTTTATTTCCGCGAAGAAGAAAGAGCCAGACTGGCTGCTCGAGTGGCGCCTGGAGGCCTATCGCGGTTGGCAACAGATGCGTGAGCCGAAGTGGGCCCACGTGCACTATCCCCCAATCGACCTCAATGCGGTCTCCTACTATTCCGCACCCCGGAGCATGAAGGATGGCCCCAAGAGCCTGGACGAGGTCGACCCCGAGTTGCTGGCCATGTACGAAAAACTCGGCATACCCCTGCACGAACAGGAGATGCTGGCAGGGGTGGCGGTCGACGCGGTTTTCGACTCGGTGTCCGTCGCGACGACCTTCCGCGGCAAGCTGGCCGAGGCGGGCGTAATCTTCTGCCCTATCTCGGAGGCCGTGCATTCCCACCCGGACCTGGTGCGCAAGTACATGGGCACGGTGGTGCCGCGCAAGGACAACTTCTACGCCGCGCTCAACAGCGCGGTGTTCAGCGACGGCTCTTTCGTCTACATCCCCAGGGGGGTGCGCTGCCCGATGGAGCTGTCGACGTATTTTCGCATCAATGAGGCCAAGACCGGGCAATTCGAGCGCACCCTTATCATTGCCGATGAAGGCAGCCATGTCAGCTACCTGGAAGGTTGCACCGCACCCATGCGAGACGAAAACCAGCTGCATGCGGCGGTGGTGGAACTGGTGGCGCTGGACGGCGCGCAGATCAAATATTCCACGGTGCAGAACTGGTATCCCGGGGATGCCCAGGGCCGGGGTGGCATCTACAATTTTGTGACCAAGCGCGGAGTGGCCCACCGCGATGCGAGGATTTCCTGGACCCAGGTGGAGACCGGCTCAGCGGTGACCTGGAAGTACCCCAGTTGCATTCTGCGCGGTGATAACAGCGTGGGGGAGTTTTACTCGGTGGCCCTGACCAACAATTTCCAGCAGGCGGACACGGGTACCAAAATGATACACCTGGGCAAAAATACCCGCTCGACCATTATCTCCAAGGGTATATCCGCCGGCAGAAGTTCCAATACCTATCGCGGCCTGGTGCGGATGAGCCCCCAGGCGACCGGCGCCCGCAATTACACCCAGTGCGATTCGCTGCTGATCGGGGATCGCTGCGCGGCCCACACGTTTCCCTACATCGAGAGCCGCAATCCCTCAGCGGTGGTGGAGCACGAGGCGACAACCTCCAAGGTGAGCGACGACCAGCTCTACCTGTGCCGACAGCGCGGACTCGATGCGGAGAAGGCTGTTTCGATGATTGTGAACGGCTTTTGCAAGGAGGTGTTCAGGCAGCTCCCCATGGAGTTCGCGGTGGAAGCGGGCAAGTTGCTGGAAGTGAGCCTGGAGGGCTCGGTCGGTTAGGCGCGCCTGCAGCCTGACACAAACTTAAAGGAGAGAGCGTTCGATGCTCGAAATAGAAAATCTGCACGCCCGGGTGGATGGCACCGATATCCTCAGGGGGCTTTCCCTCAGCGTGAAGCCGGGGGAGGTGCACGCGATCATGGGGCCCAACGGCTCCGGCAAGAGCACCCTGGGCCACGTTCTCGCCGGCCGCCCGGGGTATACCGTTACCGCGGGCAGCGTGCGTTTCCTGGGGCAGGACCTGTTGGCGCTGGAGACCGAGGAGAGGGCCAGGCTGGGGTTGTTCCTCGCCTTCCAGTACCCGGTGGAAATTCCCGGTGTCAGCAATATGGAATTCCTCAAGGCGGCGGTGGATGCGCAGCGCGACTACCGCGGCGAGAAGCCGATCGACGCCGTGACCTTCCTGAAGCATGCCAGGGAGACCTGCAGGGCGGTGGACCTGGATCCCGCTTTCCTCAAACGCGGCGTGAACGAGGGCTTTTCCGGGGGCGAAAAAAAGCGCAATGAACTGCTGCAGTTGATGTTGCTGCAGCCCCGGCTGGGGATCCTCGACGAGACCGACAGCGGCCTGGATATCGATGCCCTGCAGGTGGTGGCCCGGGGCGTGAATTCCATGCGCAGCCCGGAGCGCGCATTTGTCATGGTCACGCACTACCAGCGGCTGCTGGATTTCATCGAGCCGGACCGGGTGCATGTGCTCGCGGGCGGGCGCATTGTCCGCTCCGGGGACAAGTCACTGGCTCTCGAACTGGAGGCCCGCGGCTACGCGTGGCTCGAGGACGAGGTCGCCTGATGCCGGATTTTATGCGGCTTGCCCTGGACAGTGCCGCCACCAGCGCTCCCCCCTGGTTGCAGGACTACCTGCGCGCCGGCCGGCAGCGCTGGGAGGACAGCGCCCTGCCCACCCGCAAGACCGAGCAGTGGAAATACACCAGCCTGCAGGCCCTGAAACAAAGCTATGTCCCTGCGGACATGGGCGCCGCGGTTCTGGCCGATGCCGGGGTGGACCTGCCCGGCTTCGGCGGTTTTCGCCTGGTGTTCGTCAACGGGCATTATGCCCCGGAATACTCCGATGGGACCTTGCCGGCGGGGGTGTCCCTGGTGCGTTTCGCCGATGCCGACAGCGACCAGGCTGCACGCATCCGCCGCCACCTGGGCGAGGCGGTGGGCCGGGAGCAGCCGTTGTTTACCGCCCTCAATGACGCGGCCCTGGCCGAGGGTGTGTTCCTGGAAATCGGCGCGAGTGCCCGTGTCGAGCAGCCGCTGCACCTGGTGTGGGTCAGTGGCAACCAGGGCGAGGCATTCAGTGTCAACCAGCGCCTGCTGGTCCTGTGCGGTAAGGCCAGTTCAGCCAGTGTGATCGAGCAGTATGCGGGCGCGCGCAGCGAGCAACAGAGTTTCACCAATGGCGTCACTGAACTGCTGGTGGAAGCGGGGGCTACCCTCAACCACTACCGCCTGCACCAGGAGGAGGCCGCCGCCGTGCATATTGGCAGGGTGCATGCCCGCCTCGGGCCGCAGGCCACGCTCAACAGCTTCCATATCGCCCTGGGCAGCCAGCTGAAGCGCGTGGACCTGGTGGTTGATCACTGCGGCCAGGGTGCTCACAGCGAGGTGAATGGTGTCTACCTGCCCCGCGGCAACGACCACGTCGACTACCACACCTGCATCGAGCACCGGGTGCCCGATTGCACCAGCACCGAAACCTTTCGCGGGATCATCGGCGATGAGGCGACTGCCGTCTTCAACGGACGCATCCATATCCACAGGGGCGCCCGCAAGACCAACGCCCAACTCACCAACCGCAACCTGCTCACCAGTACCCGGGCCGAGATCAATACCAAGCCCGAGCTGGAAATTTATGCCGACGACGTCCAGTGTTCCCACGGCGCCACGGTCGCCCAGCTCGATGAGATGAGCCTGCACTACCTGCGCAGCCGGGGGGTGTCCCGCGCCCGGGCCCAGGTGATGCTGAGCTTCGGCTTTATCAATGAGGTGATCGACACGGTGCGTTGCGATGCCCTGCGCGACTACCTGCGCGTCCTGCTCAGCCACAGGTTCGCCCGCGATCCCGCCTTTGCGCAGGTAGCGCCATGACTGCCGTCAACAGCAGCATTGCGCCCGCGTTTGACGCCGCCAGGGTGCGCCTGGATTTTCCGATCCTGCAGCAGCAGATCAACGGTCATCCGCTGGTCTACCTGGACAACGCCGCCACCACCCAGAAGCCGGAGTGCGTGATCGAGGCGATCAGCAATTACTACCGCCGCGACAACGCCAACGTCCACCGTGGCGTACACACCCTCAGCGACCGTGCGACCCACGCTTTCGAACAGGCGCGGCAGAAGGTAGCGGGGTTTCTGGGCAGTCCCAGGCCAGAGCAGGTCATCTGGACCAGCGGCACCACCGGCGCCATCAACCTGGTGGCCCACAGCTGGGGTCGCAGTACCCTGCGACCGGGCGACCGGGTGCTGGTGTCCTGGCTGGAGCACCATTCCAATATCGTACCCTGGCAGCTGGTGGCCGCCGCCACCGGCGCCGAGGTGGTGCCGATCCCCGTGACCGATGCGGGCGAGATCGATCTCGATGCGCTGGCAGGCCTGCTCGATGCCCGGGTGAAGATGGTGGCGGTAAACCACGTCTCCAATGCCCTGGGTACCGTGAACCCGGTTGCGGAGATTGTCCGGCTGGCGAAGGCCACCGGCGCCCTGGTGTTGATTGACGGCGCCCAGTCGGTGGCCCACTGGCCGGTGGATGTGGCAGACATGGGTTGTGATTTTTTTACGATGTCTGGCCACAAGCTGTTCGGCCCCACCGGGATCGGCGTGCTGTGGGGCAGGGAGAACCTGCTCGATGCCATGCCGCCCTTCCTGGGCGGTGGCGAGATGATTGAGCGGGTCGGCTTTCCCACCACCACCTTCAGCGGCCTGCCCTTTAAATTCGAGGCGGGCACCCCCCATATTGCAGGCGCGATCGGCCTGGCCGCAGCCATCGACTACCTCGGCACGATCGACCGCCGGGCAGCGGCGGAGCACGAGGCGGGATTGCTCGCCAGGACCCTGGCGCTGGCGGGGGAGGTTGCCGGTTTGCGGCGCGTGGGCAACCCTGTCCACGCCGCGGGCATTTTCAGCTTCTTGCTGGAAGGGACCCATCCCTCGGATGTCGGCATGTTGCTGGACCAGCAGGGTATTGCCGTGCGCACGGGGCACCACTGCGCCCAGCCGCTGATGGAGCGCCTGGGGATTCCCGGCACGGTGCGGGCGTCGTTTTCGATCTACAATACCCAGGAGGACGTCACCCGCCTGTTTGAGGGTATTCACAAGGCACAGCGCCTGTTTGCCTGAGCGAGAGAGTGAAACAGCAATGACCGTTGAAGTGTTTGATGTAAAGAGTGAACTGGTGACGGTGACACCTGCCGCCGCCGAGCATTTTCGCAGCACCCTCGCGGCCAGGGGTTATGCCGGTGTCCGCATCAGCGTGCGGGAAAGCGGCTGCACCGGTTTCAAGTATGTCATGGATGAGGTCGAGTCCGGCGGCAGCGAGGGCGACGTGGCGGTGGACCTTGCCAACGGGGTCACGCTGTTCCTCGAGCCCGCCGCCCTGCAGTTCCTGCGCGGTACCCAGATCGACTATGCCCGGGAAGGTGTCAACCGCAGCCTCAAATTCAACAATCCCAACGTGACCGCCGAGTGTGGTTGCGGTGAAAGTTTCAGCGTGGAATGAAGCCGTGAGCGCCCAGGAAAGAACCCTGCTCACCACGCGCCGCGACTGCCCAGCCAGGCTGGTGCCGGTGGGCGACCCGGTGCTTATCCCGGCCCACACCTTTGTCACCCTGACCCAGGCGCTGGGCGGCAACTACACCCTCGTCTACAACGGCAACATGGTGCGGGTGGATGGCACCGACGCCGATGCCCTGGGCCTGGAACCCCTCAGGCTGAATTTTCCCGCACCGCCGGACGACAACATCGACGAGGCGCAGGTATGGGAAGCGCTGCACACCGTTTACGATCCGGAAATTCCGGTGGACCTGGTGAACCTCGGCCTGATCTACAGCGTGAAGATCGACCAGGGCGCCGGCCGGGTGGATATTCGCATGACTCTCACCGCCCCGGGCTGCGGCATGGGGCCGGTGCTGGTCGGGGATGTGGAGTACCGCGTGGCCCAGGTGCCCAATGTGCGCAAGGTCGCCGTGGAACTGGTCTTCGATCCGCCCTGGCATCGGGACATGATGTCGGAGGAAGCACAACTTGAAACCGGCATGTTCTACTAGGAGCCGCCATCGAGTGCCCGACCCCGCTGCCAGTGCCAACCCCTTCGGCCACACGATCACCAGCCAGGATATCCTCGATACGCTCGGCTTTCTGGACAGCTGGGAGGACCGCTACAAGTACATTATCGACCTGGGCAAGGAGCTGCCGGCCATGCCATCGGACCTGCATACCCAGGATCGGCTGGTGCACGGCTGTCAGAGCCAGGTCTGGATTGATACCCGGATGGAAGATGGGCGCCTGCAGCTGGCGGTGGACAGCGACGCCTTCATCGTCAAGGGCTTACTCGGCCTGGTGCTGGCAGCCTACAATAACAAGGCGCCCGCGGATGTGCTCGCCTTCGATATCGACGCCTATTTCGAGCAGCTCGACCTACTGCGTCACCTGTCACCCACCCGCGGCAACGGCTTGCGCGCGATGGTGCAAAGAATCCAGGCTATAGCGCGCGATAACGCCTGACCGTTCACACAGCCGAGGGACATCGCCATGAAGAGATTCGACCGCCGTACGTTCGTGCAGGGAGCCGGCCTGCTGTCGGTGCTGGCCTGCCTGCCGGCCACCGCGCTGGCGCAGATCATCAGCAGGACGCCGCCCATCAGCCCTTTCGGTGCCGATTCGACCGCCGAGCAGGTCACCGAGGGGCTGGACCTGAGCGGCAAGACCTACGCCATCACCGGGGCCAACTCCGGGCTGGGTTTCGAGACCATGCGGGTGCTGGCCATGCGCGGCGGCCATGTCATCGGCATCGCCCGCACCATGGAAAAAGCCGAAGAGGCCTGTGCCAGCGTGACCGGCAAGACCACCCCTGCGTTCCTGGACCTCGAGGACCTGCAATCGGTGGTGAACTGTGCCGCCACTATCCGGGCGCTGGGCATACCGCTGGATGGCCTGGTCTGCAATGCCGGAATCATGGCCCTGCCCGAGCGGGAACTGGTGCATGGCGTGGAGAAGCAGTTCGCGGTCAATCACCTGGGCCATTTCGTCCTCATCAACCAGTTGAAGGAAACCGTCGAGGCTGCGCCCCAGGGCCGCTTTGTGATCCTCAGCAGCATGGCGCATCGGCGGGCACCGGATGAGGGCATCAAATTCGAGGATCTGGCGTTCGAGCAGGATTACTCTGCGTGGACTGCCTACGGGCACTCCAAGCTGGCCAATGCGCTGTGTTCACTCGAGCTGGCGCGGCGCCTGTCCGGTACCAGCACCACCTCCAACAGCGTGCACCCCGGCGTTATCAACACCAACCTGGGCCGCCATATGCCCTGGTACATGCAGTGGGGCGGCCAGTTGTTCGGCTGGGCCTTCATGAAGACAACGGAGGAGGGCGCCGCTACCCAGACCTATGTGGCGACCAACCCCGGCCTGGTCGGGGTCAACGGCGTCTACTTTGTCGATTGCAACCCGGATCCGGGCGATACCCCGCATATGCAGGATGAGGCGATGGCCCGTCGGCTGTGGCAGGTATCCGAGGAGCTGACCCGGGACTACCTGCCCGCGGCGGCCGGCGTCAGTACTCCCGCATGACCCTGGCCAGCCGCTCTGGCTGGCGCCAGCGCCCCCCCAGCAGGCGCCACAGGTAGGCCAGGTCCAGGCACAGGATCATCGCCACAAACACCCACCAGGACACCATCGGTTCCAGGCCTCGCATCACGATCACATAGTACTGGATCACCAGCATCAGCCAGTGCAGTGAGACCGAGGTCAGCATCACCCAACGGGTATCGCCGGCCCCCCGCAGGGTGCCGCCGGCGATCATGATCGTGGCGTCGGCCAGCATATAGGTGCACAGGCCGATCATCATACTGCCGGCGAGTTCGGCGATGGCGTCGAATTCCGTACCCGGCGTGCGGAATACATCCACCAGTGGCGCCCGGAAAACCAGGAAGATCACCGCCAGCACGGCGGCGTAACCCAGAGCCAGGATAAAGCCGGAGGAGATCACCTGGTTGGCCCGGCCCATATCCCGCATGCCCACGAACCTGCCGATCAGGCTCATTACGGAGATATTGAGCCCGATCATCGGTACGAACGACAGCATGTCCCAGTTGAACACGATGGCCATGGCGGCCCCCTGGACCACGCCGTAGGACTGGAACAGCAGCAGAAACAGATTGAAAGTAGCCATGTTCATGAAACTCTCGATGCCCGCGGGGATGCCCAGGCGCAGGTAGCGCCGCATGATGGCCGGGTCGTAGTGCAGGGAGCGCGCTACCTCGAACTGTTGCCGGTGGTCGCGGGACAGGTAGAACGCCAGGAACAGGCCAGTGCCAAAAGCAGTGGCGATGACCGTGCTCACCGCCGCGCCAATAATACCCATTGCCGGCAGACCGAACTTGCCGAAGACGAGGATCCAGCAGAGCGGGATATTCAGCGCCACCGCCAGTACATCCGAGATCATCACCACCCGGGTGCGGCCGATGCCGGCGAAGTAGGAGGCCAGGCAGGCCTTTACCAGGCTGAAAAAGCTCCCGGTCATCAATATTTGGAAATAAACAGTTTCCAACGGCACCTGGGCGGGGTCGTGGCCGAGGTAGGAAAAGACCCGGCCGCCGAAGTGGCCGATCAGCAACAACAGCGGGATACAGGCTGTCGCCAGCAACAGGCCCTGGCTGACGACCCGCGGGCATTTGGCCATGGCACCCGCCCCGTAATACTGGGCGACCAGGGCATTGGCGTAGGTGATGACCCCCATGAAGAGCGACAGGCAGAACGCGAAGGCCACGCCGCCGCCCATGGTCGCGGCGATATGAGTGGCGTCGAGAAACGACATGAACCAGCGGTCGGTGAACAACATGACCGCAAAGCTCCCCTGCGAAACCACCATGGGCAGCGACAGCCAGAGCAGCTCGCGCAGGGTGGTCCGCGACAGAATGTTCAAGGGCTGGTCCGGGGTGTCAGGACGCGGAGCATGGTTCTCAGGGTTGGACCACGACGCGCGGGGTGCGCGCCGGCATGCGGGTCGTCAATTCGTAGCCGATGGTGCCCGCGTGCGCCGCGACCTCACCCACAGGCAGGCCCTCGCCCCACAGGATCACCTCGTCGCCAGGCTCGACCCCCGGGAGTGCGGTGACATCCAGCGTGATCATGTCCATGGACACCCTTCCGGCAAGTCCGGCGCGGTGGCCGTTCACCAGCACCGGGGTGCCATTGGGGGCCAGCCGCGGGTAGCCATCGCCGTAGCCGATGCAGACCGTGGCGATGCGACTGGGCCGCGCTGCGGTCCAGGCGGCGCCGTAGCCCACGGTCTCCCCCGGCGCCACGTCGCGCACTGAGATTACTGCCGAGGCCAGGGTCATCACCGGTCGCAGGCCCCGGGCGCCCGGGTGCTCACCGGGCAGCGGTGAGTTGCCGTACAGCATGTAACCCGGCCTGACCCAGTCGTAGTGGCTGTCGGGCCAGGCCAGCACCCCGGCGGAATTGGCGGCGCTGCGCTCGCCGGCCAGGCCCCGGCAGGCCGTGTCGAACAGCACCAGCTGGGAGCGGGTCAGTTCCGAGCCGGGTTCGTCGGCACAGGCAAAGTGAGTGGACAGGACGATATCGCCGCGCGCATTGGGGCAGGCCCGGAGCCGCCGGTAGAATTCCCCGGCCCGGACGGGCGTCACGCCGAGGCGGTGCATGCCCGTATCCAGCTTGAGCCAGCAGCGCAGGGGCCGGGCCAGGCTGGCGCCCTCGAGCCACTGCAGCTGGCGCTCGTCGTGGATGGTCACCCAGAGGTCCTGCTGCGCCGCTGCGACCAGTTCACCTGGCTCGAACACACCCTCCAGCAACAGTATGGGGGCAACCACCCCACTGGCGCGCAGCGCGAGGGCCTCCTCGAGGCAGGCCACCGCCATGGCATCGACCAGTGGATCCAGCGCCTGGGCCACAGTCAGCATGCCGTGGCCATAGGCATTGGCCTTGATCACCGCCATGGCCTGCGACCGGGGCGCCAGTCGTCGGGCCAGCGCCAGGTTGTGGCGTAGCGCCGCGAGGTCGAGCCGGGCCTGGTTGGGACTGGCCATCAGAAGTCGAATTTATGGGCGCTGAAGAGGGTCTGGGCCGCCAGCCATACGTCGCCGGGTCTGCCGTCGCCGACCGGGCGCCCGTCGATCTCAACCACGGGCGCAATCTCCTTGCTGGAGCTGGTCAGCCACACTTCGTCCGCCTGGGCCAGCTCGCGCATGGTCACCACCCGCTCCTGGACCGGGATGCTGCCATCCCGGCGCAGGATTTCAAGCAGCATGAGGCGGGTAACGCCCGGCAGCTTCTGGTGATCGAGCAGCGGGGTAGCGACGATCCCGTTCCTGACCACGAACACGTTACAGGCCGCCGCCTCGGTCACTTCCCCGTCGTGGTTGTACAGGATTGTCTCCTGGTGGCCGAGGGCGTGGCCGAACTGGTAGTGCATGACATTGCCCAGCAGGGCGGTGGACTTGATATTGCAGCGTTTCCAGCGCAGGTCCTCGGTGGTGGCAACGGTGTAGAGCGTGGCAGCGGATTTGTCCGCGACCGGTGGCGGCGGGATTTCGAACGCAAAGGCGTAAATGGTCGGGCTGATATCCTCCGGGTAGGCGTGGTTGCGCCGGATATCCGCGCCGCGGCTGACATGAATGTAAATACCAAGGTTGCCGCCGCCGTTGCGCGCGATCAACCGGGCGCAGATGTCCCGCCACGCCTCCCGATCCACCTGCATGCGGATCCCGATAGCGTCGAGCCCGTCCTGCATCCGCGCCATGTGGGGAATGAAGCCCACCAGGCGCCCGTCGTAGGAGGGGATGACCTCGTAGATGCCGTCACCGAACAGGAACCCGCGATCCATGGGGGAGATCCTGGCCTCCGCCATCGGCAGGTACACGCCATTGAGATATACGATGCTCATTGTCTTCCCGTTTCCTTCATTGCTGGTTCTGCCTGCGCTCGAAGCCTGTCAGGATACGCAAGTCCTGAATGATCTGCATGCCCTCTGCCGGCGGCAATCCGTCCTCGGTCGGGGTGTTTGCCCGGGTCACCCCGTCCACACTGCCCCTGGCGCAGAGGTAGTCGAGAATATCCACGGGCGCTAGCGTCGCCAGCAGGTCGCGCCCCGACCATTTGGCCAGCAGGGCGATCAGGCCGTAGGCTCCCCAGTTGGAAACATCCGCCACCAGCAGCTCGTCGCAACCGGTGACTGCCGGGTGGATGTCGAGGCGGGCAATGGCTGCGCGGATATTGCCCATGCCGATCTCGTTGCCACCATCGCCGATGGCGATGGTGGGGCAGCTCGCCTGGGTGATGAATTCATCGAAGAAATAGCAGCGCGGGGTGATGTCCTCGCCGCGCATATTGTAGTAGCGGCCATCTGCTGCCAGGCCGGGGCGCTCGATGGATACGACCGCGGCGGGACTCAATTGCCCCAGGCGCTCCGCCGCCTCTACCCTGGCGGCATCGAGATCCCGGGCCTCCAGCGGCAGTATCCGGTAGGTCTCGGCAAGCGCGTCTGACAGGGGCGGACCGCAGGTGATCAGCGGCTGTGCGCCCAGTACCTGCAGGCAGTCATAGAGGGCGATAGCCCCGATGGGGCCGTCGGTCTCGAAAGTGTCTGCTACCGGAAAGCCTGTGCCGATGATTACGTTGCCGCGAATACCGCGCAGGTGTTGCGCGGCGCGCAGGAAGTAGCCGGGGGCCAGTGCCGCCCGCGCAAGCTGCATATTGCGCAGGTTGCGCTCTACCAGCAACGCCTCGATGGCGAGGCTCAGGGACAGGTCGCTCACGGACTGCGCTCCAGCAGCCTGCTGCGGCCGGACATGGCGTGTGCCAGATGCAATGCGTTGTGGGCAGCGTGCTGGTTGATGGGGGCGAAGTGCACGGTGTCGCCGGGCCGCAGCTGGGCCAGGCGCGCCGCGTCCAGTGACAGAACCGCGCCGATCTTGGGATAGCCGCCGATGGTCTGCCGGTCATTGAGCAGTACGATGGGTTGGCCATCCGCCGGGATCTGGACAGCGCCGAAGCAGATCCCCTCCGACAGGATGCCATCGATGTCGCAGGCGATGGCAGGCCCCTCTAGCCGGTAGCCCATGCGATCGCAGCGCTCCGAAACGGTGAAGGCGTGGCTGAAAAACCGCCGCTGCTGCAGGCGACCGAAGTGGGCCTGCTGGTAGCCGGGAATCACCCGCAGGGTCGCCCTGTCCTGGTAGCGCGGCTGCTGCTCCGGCGGCAGGTAGAAACATTTGCGCCCGCTGACCCGGTGGAAGGGCAGCAGGTCCCCCGCCTGCAGTTTGTCACCACCCAGGCCGCCGATACTCTCGCGCACCACCGTAGCGGTGCTACCAAAGGTGGGCTCGATATCGAAGCCGTCGGCCACCCCGAGGTAACTGCGACAGCCGCGCTCGGCTAAACCCAGCGTAATAGTATCTCCGGCTGCCAGCGGGTGCACCGCCCACAGCGGCTTCTCCACGCCGTTGACGGCCAGGGGCATGGCGGCGCCGGTGACACAGAACAACGTGTCCAGGGTGGCGCGAAAATGGCTGCCGCCAAAACTGATTTCGATGGCGGTGCAACCCGGCCTGTTGCCCAGCAGTCGATTGCAGGCGTTGAAGGCTTCCGGATCCAGCGGTCCGCCGTTGGTCAGGCCGATGCGGTGCATGCCGAAGCGCCCGCGATCCTGCAGCAGAGCGAGCGCGCCGGGCGCGATGACCTCCAGGCTCATGCCAACTCTCCACCCAGCGCGAGAAAGCGCGTGCGGCTGACCGGCTCAAAGCGCACCCGGTCCCCGACCGCCACCGGCATGGGCGGCGTGGCACGTGGATCGAACATGCGGGTGGGACAGCACCCGATGAGGTTCCAGCCGCCCGGAGAAACCGCGGGGTAAACAGCGGTCTGGCGGTCAGCGATGGCGACTGCGCCCCGCGGCACCTTCAGCCTCGGGGTGGCCAGGCGCGGCGCCGCGATGCGTTCATCGACCTGGCCGAGATAGGCGAACCCGGGTGCGAATCCGATCGCGTACACGCGGTACTCGGCGCCGCTGTGGATGCTGATCACTTCTTCGATGGAGATCCCGGCCCGCGCCGCCAGCGCCTCGAGATCAGCGCCGGTCTCCGCTGAGTAGTAGACCGGCAGGGTCACCGAGCGCCCATCCAGGCCGGCGCCTGGGGGCAGGCCGGCGAGCGCAGCGCGCAGGCGCCGGCCCACATCCAGGTGATCGGTTTTCAGGGGATCGTAGATCACCAGGATCGAGGCGTAGGAGGGCACCAGGTCGATCAGGTCGCCGCCCAGCGCGGCCACTATGGCGGTGCCGGCCGCCTGCACCCGGGCCGCAATGGCGGGACTGGTTTCATGGCCCAGGTACAGAATCAGGGCGTTTTCACCCGCCGCGTGCAGTTCCATCGCGGGTCAGTTGCCTCGGACCAGTGCGCGGATGGCCTGGATGGCCTGCACGCCCTCGGGGTTGTCGCCGTGCACGCACAGCGTATCCGCCTGTAGCGGCAGCTCCAGGCCACCCACAGTGGTCACCGTGCCCCGCTGTCTAAGTTGACTGACCTGCGCCAGCATGCGCTCCTTCGTGTGTACGGCGCCGGGTTTGCGCCGCGACAGCAGGCCGCCGTCGTCGTCATAGCAGCGGTCGGCGAAGGCCTCGAACATGACCCCTATGCCGAGCGTCTCCGCCTCGGCGCGGTGTTGCGCTGCGGCGGGTGTCGCCTGCAGCATCAGGGGCAGCGGCCGGTGGTAGCCCGCGAGGGCCTGCATGATGGCGCTGCGCACTGCCGGTTTCGCCATCATGTCGTTGTAGAGGGCGCCGTGGGGTTTGACGTAGGCCAGCGTAAGTCCCTGGGCCAGCGCCATTCCCTCCAGCGCCGCCACCTGGTAGTGCAGGGAGGCGATGATTTCCTCCGCGCTGAGGTCCATGCTGCGCCGGCCGAAACCCACCAGGTCCGGGTAGGAGGGATGGGCGCCAACGGCGACACCGTGCACGGCGGCCAGCGCCAGCGTCCTGCGCAGGGTGACGGGGTCGCCACCGTGAAAGCCGCAGGCGATATTGGCCTGGTCGATGTGCGGCATGACGTCCGCGTCCAGCCCCATGGTCCAGCTGCCGTAACTCTCGCCGAGGTCGCAGTTCAGTAACATCATTCAATCCTGTGCTTACATCACAGCCAGCTGGCTGTTGCGCAAATCGGTAACCAGCATGCAGCCCGGGCTGTGGGTTATCGCAAAAGGTGGCCGGGCCGCCTCCAGGGCAACCTGCGGGGTCACGCCGCAGGCCCAGAACAGCGGCAGCTCGTTACTGCCAACCGTCACCGCATCGCCATAGTCGGGCCGCCCCAGGTCCCTGATGCCGATCAGCGCCGGATCCCCCAGGTGCAGCGGGGCGCCGTGCACTGCCGGAAACCGGGTGCAGATCTGCACCGCGCGAATGGCGTCGGCCGCGATGAAAGGCCGCATGCTGACGACCATTTTACCGGCGAAGGGGCCGGCGCTGTTGCAATCAATCGAGGTGCGGTACATGGGAACGTTGACGCCCTCGGTGACATTGCGCACCTCGAGGCCGTCTGCCAGCAGGGCCTCTTCGAAGGAGAAGGAACAGCCCAGCGCAAACGTCACCAGGTCGTTTTGCCAGAGGGCTCTGATATCCCTTGTTTCCTCGACGAATTCGCCGTTTCGGAACAGCCTGTAGCTTGGCACGTCGGTGCGGATGTCGATATCCCCCAAAGGTGGTAGCGTGTAGTCGCCGGGGCTGTTACTCATGGCGACCAGGGGGCAGGGTCGCGGGTTAAGCTGGCAGAAGCGCAGGAAGTCATTGGCCCAGGCGGCGGGCAGGATCACGATATTGCACTGGACGAATCCGGCGGCCAGGCCCGAGGTAATGCCGCTGTGCGCGCCCGCGCGAATGGCGCGCCGCAGTGCCGTGGGGGAAAGTGCATCGTTCATCAGGAGTCCTGTAAATTCGCCGGGCCGCGGCTGCGGCCATCGCCTGACATCTGGCGGTGGAGGGCGGCAGCAGCGGGGTGTAGTCGCGGATTTAGTTTGGCACAGAATCACAAATCTGGATAATGTTCGCTGTTTTGTACAGACCCGGCGAGCATATGCTGTCCCAATTGATTGAAGTAGTCACACCGCGTCCCGAAGGAGAAAATCGCTTTATCGGTCGCAATATGCACCCCGGCGCCTTCAGGGTGTATGGCGGGCAAGTGCTGGCCCAGGCGGTGGGCGCGGCAGTGGCTACGGTAAGCGATGATCGGGTGATTCATTCCCAGCACGCCTATTTCCTGCGCCCCGGCGACCCGCGCACGCCCATCATGTTTGAGGTTGAGCGGGCGCGGGACGGTGGCAGTTTCAGCTCGCGCCGGGTGGTTGCCCTGCAGAATGGCAAGGCGATCC
>JBFZEF010000019.1:0-5716 GCA_041307045.1 Halioglobus sp. | reverse complement strand
GGTTGAGGCAGAGCTGACGCATGCCCTCGGCCAGGGTTGCGGTGGTGGTTTCATTGCCCGCCACCAGAAACTGGGTGCAATGGGACAGTTGCTCCTCAATCGTCAGCGGCCGCCCCTGGTAAGTGGCGTTGGCAACCAGGCTCAGCAGGTCGTCGGTGGGATTGCCGCGGCGCTGGTCCAGGGCGGCGACAAACCAGTCATATTCATCCTTCAGCCCCTCGTGGGCGGCGAGCAGCGCCTGCTTGTCGCCTACCTGGGACAACACGGTGACATTGTCGACGGTCCACTTGAACGCCAGCTCACGCATGTCGAGCGGCATGCCCAGCACGTGCATGATGACCGACAGCGGCAGGGGGCGGGTGAAACGCTCCACGAAATTGAAGGGGGTGCCCAGCGGCAGCTGGTCGAACAGGCTGTCAGTCAACCCGGTGATCCAGGGGCGGTACCTGGCGACATTGTTGAGCAGGAAGAAGTCCTTCAGTTCATCGCGATAGATCTGGTGTTCAGGGTCGTCGATGGTCAGCAGTGTACCCCTGCCGAGGTTGTAGGTTTTGCTCATGACCGCGGCGACATCCGCATCGATGCTCTCACCGGCGCCCTTGGCCAGGGCGAAGTCATTGGAGAACACCGCGGGGTTCCTGTGGGCTTCGCGCACCAGCTCGTAGGTGGCCACCACATACACGCCCGATGCCGGGTCACGGTACACGGGGGCGGTATCGCGCAGGGTCTTGTCAAAGTGATAGGGACACTTGAGCGTCCCGCTGTCGAACAGCGGCATGTCGGCCAGGGCGCGCGTATCGTTGCGGGTGGGTGCTGTCACAGTGTGTCTCCGTCCGGGTTGGCGGCCAATTATGCGGGCCGGCCATAAAACAGTCAACGCTGACTGTTATCCCCGACTGTAATCGGGGGCTGGGGCGCTGCCCCGCCCCGCAACGCCCTGATATCCCGACCCACGTAATACAGCACTGGCACCAGAAACAGGGTGACGAAGGTGGCGAACATGACCCCGAAGGCGATGGAGATCGCCATGGGTTTGACGAACTGTGCCTGGATAGACGTTTCCAGCTGGATGGGCGCCAGGCCCATGAAAGTCGTCACCGAGGTCAGCAGCACCGGGCGGAAACGGCGCACGCCGCCCTCTACAACCGCCTGCTGCCAGCTTTCCTCGCCGCTGCGCAGGCGCTCGTTGATATGATCCACCAGCACCAGGCTGTCATTGACCACGAGACCGGACAGGCCAATTATCCCCACCGCCGACAGGATGCTCACACTGCTGCCGACAATCAGGTGTCCCAGGATCGCCCCCGTGATACCGAAGGGAATGACCGACATGATAATCAGCGGCAGGCCATAGCTGCGCAGCGGGATCGCCAGCGCGGCGTAGACCATGATCAGGATGGCGATCGCGCCGATGGTAAGCGAGTTGGTGGTCTTGGCCTCCTCCTCCGCCTCGCCGGCAAGGCGGCTGGAAACACCCGGATAGCGGGACAGGATCTGCGGCAACACCCGGGTGGCGATCTCCTGGTTGACCACGCCGGGTTCAATCCGGGCCTTGTCCACGTCGGCCTCCACGTTGACCACCCGCTGGCGATTGAAGCGATTGATCACGCTGATCCCGGTACGCTCCCGGGCCTCCCCCACCACCTCGAAAGGCACCTTGCCACGCCCGGGCACGTCGATCCACATGGAGCGCAGGGACTCCATCGTGGCCCGCTCCCCGGCCGGAAAGCGGACATAAACCCTTACCTCGTTGCGACCGCGCTGCAGGCGCTGGATTTCGGCGCCGAAAAAGGCCTGCCGGACCTGCGTGGCCAGCTCCACCTGGCCCAGCCCCAGGGCATCACCCTCGGGGGTCACCCGGATATCCAGCTCCGGCGCCCCGGCGTCGAAGCTGTCGCGGATGTCGAATACGCCCGCATAGCCCGCCAGGGCCACCTTCAGTTCCGCGGCGGCAGCGCGCAGGGCCTCCAGGTCCTCCCCCGCCAGCTCGACATTCAGCGCCGAACCGGCGGGGCCGGCATTGGCATTGAAGATCAATGACTGCACGCCGCTGAGTTCACCGAGACTCTCGCGCATCCACTGCGCCAGCTCCACCGAGTCGATATCGCGCTCGGTGCTGGGCAACAACTGCACGGTCAGCTTCGCCTCGGTATCCGTGGTGGACAGGGTCATCAGCTCCAGCACCACCTCCCGGTCGGAACCGGTCTGCTCCCGGTAGCGCTCATCCATGGCCCGGGCGGCTTCCTCGATACGCAGGGCGTAGGCATGGGTCTGCTGCCAGGGCGTGCCCTGGGGCATTTTCAGGCTGATATCGATCTGGTCCGAGGGCACGGTGGGGAAGAAGACGAAGCGCACGATGCCCGCCGGTACCAGTGCCAGGCAGATAAGGAGCCCTCCCAGGAAGATAGCCAGGGCGGTGTAGCGGTTGCGCACCGCCAACTCCAGCAGGGGGCGATAACGGGTGTCGGCGAAACGCTGCAGGCCCTGGACGCAGGCCCGCTGCACGGCGGTAAAGCGCCCCGCCAGGGAGCCGGGCCGGTGCTGGTGCCCGTTGACACGGAGATTGCGCAGGTGCGCCGGCAGGATCAGCTTGGTTTCCAGCAGCGAAAACCCCAGGCACAGGATCACGATGGGTGCGATCTGCGAAAAAATACGGCCCACGCCCTCGGTCAGGAACCAGGCCGGCACAAACGCAATCATCGTGGTCAGTGCCCCGAACACCGTCGCCACCGAGACGCGCCTCACGCCCCTTATAATACTTTCCACGCCCTGGCCTTCCTGCTCAAGCTGGGTATAGGCGCTCTCCGCGGTGACAATCCCGTCGTCCACCAGCATCCCTAGCACGAGGATGAAACCGAATACGGAAATGACATTGATGGATACGGGCATGCCGAACAGGTTGATGGTCAGCAGGGTCGCCAGGATCGCGAATGGCACGCCGAGCATCACCCAGAACGCCAGCGACAGGTTCAGGAACAGGGCCAGGGTGATCATCACCAGGATCGCGCCCTGCACCGCGCTCGAGAGCATGAGTTCGATGCGCCCCTTGAGAATCAGGCTGCGGTCGGACCAGCCCACGAACTGGACACCGGGGGGCAACTCGGATTGCTTGCGCTCCACGAACTCGCGCAGCTGTCGGGTTATCGCCAGCACATCCTGCTCGCCCACCCGGTCGACCTCGAGGGTGAGGCTGGGCTGGCCATTGAGCCGGCTCAGCACGGGCTGGTCGGTAAACGTGTCCTGCACCGTGGCGACATCACCCAGGGAAATCCTGGTGCCGTCGTCCCTGCTGAGCAGCGTCAGGCGGGAAAAGTCCTCGCCGGTATAGGCCTGGCCGACCGAGCGCAGGGTGATCGACCCGGTGTCGGTGCGCAGCTTGCCGCCGGGCAGGTCGCGCGAGCGCAGCTGCACCGCCCTGACCACGTCGTTGAATGTCAGGCCGTAGCGGCGCAGGGCCGAGTCTGACACCTCGATGGAAATCTCGTTATCGCGCATCCCGCTGATCTCCACCTGGGTGATTCCGGGCAGCAACAGGACCTCATCGCGCAAGCGCTGGGCCAGTTCCTTGAGCTGGTGTTCATCCAGCGCGCCATACAGGGTCAACCGCATCGCCCGGGTGCGGGAGAGTATCTCCTCGACGATGGGTTCCTCCGCGTTGAGGGGAAAGGCCGCAATCGAGTCGACCCTGGCCTTGACCTGGCTGAAGGCCTTGGCCATGGGCGTGCCCGGCTCCAGCACCACGGTCACTACCCCCACGCCCTCCTGCGCCACCGAGAAAATCTCGTCCACCCCGGCCACGTCCTGGATCGCCTCCTCGATCTTGCGCACGATGCCCTCTTCCACCTCCTCCGGCGAACTGCCCGGGTAGGGCACGGTGATGGTCAGGATCTCAGAGGGAAAGGTGGGGAAGACTTCCTTGGTGATGCCGTCGATTGAGGCCAGGCCGCCCACCATCACCACCAGCATGAGCAGGTTGGCCGCCACTGGGTTGCCTGCCATCCAGGCGATAATTCCGCTCTCGCGCATGGGGTACATGTCAGCGTCCTCTCCTAAGGCGCCGCCGCTGCCGCGGGCATGCCGTCCGCCATGATATCCAGGCGCGACAGGATCAGCTGGTCCCCGGCGGCCAGGCCCGCGCCGACAATGACGCTGTCCTGCTCCCGGCGCAGCACCGTCACCGCTCGCCTGCGCATGCTGCCCTGCTCCAGCACATACACCGAGTCGCCGTCGTAAAGCGCGGAGCGCGGTATGCGGGTGGCAGCGGGAATCTCGATACCCAGGATCTCGGCCTCGACAAAGAGGCCCACCGACAGGGGCCAGGGGTGGCGGCTGCCGTCGTAGGGCGCCTCCACCTGGGCCACCAGGTAGAACACCCGGGTCTGCGCATCCACCCGCTGTTCCAGGCGCGCCAGCCGCGCCGGCCAGCTGCGTTCGATATCCCCGAAGCGGGCGCTGAGCGTGGCCTGGGGCCAGCTGCCGTCGGCCATCTGGCCATGGCGGGTGAACGGCACATCCGCGGCCAGCAGGGGCAACCTGACCTCCACCAGCTCGGTGCCCAGCAGCCGCATCAGCGGCGAGCCCGCCTGCACGAACTGGCCGAGGTCGACCTGCCGGCTATCGATGACAGCGTCGAAAGGCGCCAAGATAACCGTATTCGCGAGGTCCGCTTCCGCCTGGCGCAATCGGTCCTGCGCCGCGCGCACCCGGGCCTCGGCCTCCTCTATCGCGGCCCGCTTCACCACCACCTGCACTTCCGCCAGGGACAGCTTCGCGCTGGCCAGGTCGGCCTGCGCCACCGAGCGGGCCACTTCGTAGTCGATGGGATCGATGCGCAACAGGGTCGTGCCTTTCGCGACCGCGCCACCGGCCACAAACTCCGGCGCCACCCAGGTGACTTTGCCGGACACCTCGGTCACCAGCTCGATATTCGTGCTGGCCGCGACCGTCCCGCGGGAGTGAACAGCCACCGCCACCGGGCCGGGCTGCGCGGTCATCACCTCCACCAGGGGAACCTTTGGCAGGCTTTCGCGCTGCGGCAGTTCGGGGCGGCTTTTGACCAGTGCCACGGCAATGACCGCCGCGGCGGCCAGGATCAGCAAGGGCAGCAGGCGCCCTATCCATTTGTTCTGCATCGGTAGCTTCCGGACTCAGTTGCAAAGGCCCTGCCAGGCGGCGCGGCGAACCGCGGGGCGACTGCAGGACCGGTGAGGGGCACTATGGTAACTTAGTTTGCTGTCCGCTGCGGGTGAAGAACTGTACAGAACATACGCTTGCCGGCGCCTGCCGGATTCCCGCGGGCACTGCGCTTAATCCCGCGGCCGCACCAGCACCACCACGGAGCGGGCCGCCACCCGGAGTTTTTTTGAGCGCAGGGGCAGCGCCTGCCCGGGATCGAGAAAATCCTCGGGGCTGTCGCGGCTGGTATCGACTACAAGCTGCCAGCCGCTCAGCCGGGGCTGCTGCAGGCTGAAGGTCGCATCCTGCCACCCGGCGTTGATCATCACATACAGGTCGGCGTCGTCCTCCGCCGCGCCATCCAGGTAGAACGCCAGCTGCCGCGACTCGAAGGACATGTCGATGTCGGCTCCGGTGCCATGCCAGCGCACGTCCTCGCGCCAGAACCGGCTGCGCGCAAGGGTCGGGTGGCTCTTGCGGAAAGCGATCATCCTGCTGAAGAAGCGGAAGAAATCCCGGTTCTGCTCCAGCCGCCGCCAGT
>JBFZEF010000011.1:0-13031 GCA_041307045.1 Halioglobus sp. | reverse complement strand
GCGATATCTGCGCCTACCTCGATACCTGGCTGCCGCGCTACAAGGACAGTAATCGCAGCTATATGACAGTAGCAATCGGTTGTACCGGCGGCCAGCATCGGTCAGTATACCTGGCTGATCGTCTGTTCCATCGATACCGGGAGCACTACCCGGACATCCATATAAGACACAGGGAACTGCAATAAAGCCGTGATCCAGACCCAGGTAACCATCATCAACAAACTCGGCCTGCACGCTCGCGCCGCGGCGAAGTTTGTCAGCTGCTCCGCCGCGTTTGCCAGCACCATCCGCACCGGCAGGGACGGCAAGCTGGTGGACGGAAAGAGCATCATGTCGGTGATGATGCTGGCGGCGGGCAAGGGCACGGTACTCGATTTACAGATAGAGGGCCGGGATGAGGAAGACGCACTCAACGCCCTGAAAACTCTTATCGAAAATCGCTTCGACGAACCTGAGTAGCCAGTGAGTCTGTAACTAATCACGTTGTTGTAGTTCCTGCTTTCCCTGATAATTGCTTCCCGACAGCGGCGCTCCTGGCGGGGGAATTTGGCGGGGAAATGCGGTGAGTCAGGTAGAAGCGACATCCCAGAACACCCTGGACAAGCTGAGTCACGCCCTGGACAGCGGCGCTTTTGTGGACGTCCGCCGCATGCTCAATGGCCTGCCACCGGCCGATACCGCTCACCTGTTGGAATCCTCACCACCCAAATTCCGCGATATCCTCTGGACGATGATAGAGCTTGAGAACCAGGGTGAGGTTCTCAACGAGCTGGGGGACGAGCTTCGATTCCAACTTCTCAGCGATATGGAGGCCGGCAAGGTCGCATCCCTGGTGGAGGGTCTGGAGGATGATGATGTCGCGGATATCCTTCAGCAATTGCCGGATCGGGTTACCCGGGAGGTCCTGACCTCCATGGACCAGCAGGATCGGGCGCGCCTCGAGCGGGTTATGCTCTATCCCGAGGACACTGCCGGTGGCCTCATGAACACCGACACGATTACAGTCCGAGCGCCACTCACCCTCGACGTGGTGTTGCGCTACCTGCGGCGCCACGAAGAAATTCCGGAAATGACCGACAACCTGATCGTGGTCAACCGCTCGGACCGATTCATCGGCCTGCTGTCCCTTCGCACCCTGCTGGTTTCCGACCCCTCAGCCACCGTACGGGAAAAGATGGATACCGATGTCGAGCCCATCCCGGTGGACATGCCCGATTCCGAGGTGGCACGGCTGTTCGAGCGCAACGACTGGGTATCGGCACCGGTGGTCGATCGCGAGGGCCGCCTGCTGGGGCGTATCACCATCGACGACGTGGTCGATGTCATCCGCGAAGATGCAGACCACTCCCTCATGTCCATGGCGGGCCTCGACGAGGATGAGGATACCTTTGCACCCATCATGCGCTCCGCCCCCAGACGCGCTGTCTGGCTGGGAATCAACCTGGTAACCGCCTTCATTGCGTCCGGCGTGATCAACCTGTTCCAGGGTACCATCGAGAAGGTTGTCGCCCTTGCCGTGCTCATGCCTATCGTCGCGTCCATGGGTGGTATCGCCGGCACCCAGACCCTCACCGTGCTGGTGCGCGGCATAGCCCTGGGCCAGGTCGGACGCAACAACCAGATGTGGCTGATCAACCGGGAAGTGATGATCGGCCTCCTCAATGGCGCCCTGTGGGCTGCGGTGGTCGCAGTCGCTGCCTCGCTCTGGTTCGACGACTGGAACATCGGCATGATCATCGCCGCGGCCATGGTCATCAACCTCATCACGGCAGGCTTTATCGGCGCTGTCCTGCCCCTGCTCATGGTCCGTCTCAATATCGACCCGGCCCTGGCCGGCAGCGTGGTACTCACGACTGTGACCGACGTGGTTGGTTTCGTATCCTTCCTCGGCCTGGCGACGCTGTTCTATGGCTGATATCGACCCCGATCTCGCCCCGGACGAATGGGAGGGCCCCAGCAAGAGCGCCCTGAAGCGGCGCATGCTCGCCCTGCAGGAACTGGGGGAAACCCTGGTGGGACTGAGCGAAAAGCAGCTCGGCAAAGTCCCCATCGCCGACGAACGCCTGCTGGAGGTCATACGCGAGGCGCGCGCCATGCGCAGCCATGGCGCCCGACGCCGGCACCTGCAGCTGATCGGGAAGCTGATGCGGGACATAGACGCCGCGCCCATCGAGCGCGCCCTGCAGGACATGGACCGCCAGCGGCAGGGCGAGGCCGATGCCTTTCACCGCCTCGAGCAGTTGCGCGATGAGGTGCTGGAGGTGGGTGTAGCCGGCACCGAGCTGGTAGCCGGACGCTGGCCCCAGGTGGATCGCCAGCAACTGCGCCAGCTGATACTGCAACACCAGCGCGACGCCGCGCGCGGCGCAGCGCCGACCGCCAGCCGTAAACTATTTCGCTACCTGAGGGAGCTACAGGAAAACTACGGCGATCCCGATTGAGCCGGCGCCGCTGGCGAAGCCGCAGCCGGCGCGCCTGCGCCGTCCCGGGGCGGGGGCGTGTCATCGAACACCCGGTCGAACTTGACCAGGGGGTCGTCCCAACTGCCGCCGACAGCGTAGACGAGGCTGGTCAGGCGGTTGACCTGGCTCTCAAACACCTTGCTCAGCAGGAATACACCCGCCGCCACCGGCAGGCCTGCGGTGAGTGCCGCCACCCAGGGCAGGTTGTTCGCCACCGGCAGGGTCACGACAAGCTCGCCCTCCACCGCCCGTGACGCCACCTGGGAAACGCCGCTGAACTGGAAAGCGCTGGCGCCGCCCTGCACTTCCATACTGGCCACCGCTATGCTGCCATCCGCGAGGGAAGCCTCTCCATCCACCTTATCGAATGCAATCCCCGACTCAAACATCTGGGACAGGCTGAGCCGGCGCACGATCTCCGCCAGATTGAGAATACTGATGACCCGCAGGGCGCCCGCCGCCCCCACCGGCACGTCGGGAAAATGCCCCTCCTCAATGTCAACCGCAAGTGAGCCCTGCCCGCTCGCCAGGGAAAAATCCTGCGGCCCACCGGGCCACTCCAGCGCCAGGTCGAACGAACCCAGCCGGGTAAATATCGCCTTCTCGTAACCGAGCGCCTCCAGGGTTTCACCCAGGTCCTGAAAAAACAGCCTGGTGTTGAGCACGCTGCGGCTGTCCGCGCCCTGGTGCCAGACCAGTTCACCGGGATCCTCCGCGCGCAGCTGCAGCGCGAGGAGGTCTCCACTGATATTGCGCGCACTCAGGTCGGCGCCGTCACTTTGCAGGTCGAATGCCAGTTTCCCCAGCACGCTCTCCCCCCGGCGCAGCTCGCCGATGGTGACGGCCAGGTCAGGCACTTCAATGATCCGGGGCTCAGCGACCGGGGCCTCGTCAGGGCTATCCAGGCCGGCCAGATCCAGGTGGGATATATCGAGCCGCGAACGGGTGCCGGGGCTGTACAGCAACTCCCCGCGCAGCCAGTCGGTGCTGGCCGTGATACGCCACCGCTGGCCATCGCCTTCCGCGCCCAGCAGCACCCCCGCGAACTCCCGCCCGCCAAAGAAAAGTCTGTCTACCTGCAAACCCTCAACCGAAAACGCCAGCTGTGGACCCTGTTCGCCCTGCTGCGCCGGCGCCGGTGCCGGGGCAAGCGCAACATGGGCTTCGAGGAAATCCTGCCACTGACGCGTATCCAGCAGGGCAGTGCGCCCGCTGACACGTACCTGTCCGGGCTGCAGCCCGAGGGGCTCACTCCCCAGCCCGACGCTCGCGGCGCGCAGCTGGCCCTCGACCAGTTCCAGCTCCGCCGCCAGGGTATCGGCAACGCCAATATCCAGCAGCACGCTGTCCCGGCCCAGCGTCAACTCGAGGTGCAGCGGCCGCAGGGTGTCCGCCGCCTTATCCCAGGGCGCAGGCAGGTCGAGGCTGACGCCGGCCAGGGTACTATCGATGCTCAACACCGGTGTCGCCGCCGCCCGCAGTTCCAGGTTTACGGCAGTCTGCCCCTCAGCGAAGCCCGCCTGCTCTACACCCAGCCACTGCCCAAGGTCGGCCATGGCAACCGTTGTCCGCATTGACACAGACACCGCGGGGCCCTCACCCGCTGCACCGGCCCCTGCTGCCGCTCGCGCCGGCGCCGGGGTCGCCGTCTCGGCTTGCCCGACTGACACCTGCAGCGCCTGCCCCCACAACTGCCCCGCCAGGTCGCGCGAACTGAAACCGGTACGGGTGTCGTAGTCGAGTACACCGCTGATCGCGCGCACTGCCAGGCCCCCGGGGCGTATGTCCAGGTCGACATCGCTGAAGCGCGTGGATACGCGAACCTCGGGCGGTGCCGCGCCCTCCCCGAGATACAGTCGCAGGGCGATATCAGTGGCCAGGTCACCGCCCAGTTGCCAGTGGGCGAACACATCCCCCGCCAGGTCGGCCAGCGGTGATTCATTCACCACGGCCAGGCCATCTGCAGCGGGCCCCACCACACTGCCGTCGACTGCCAGCCACAGTTCACTCGCCGCGTCCGACCAAACTTCAACCGACAGGTCGCTCACCCGGGAGTCCAGCAACTGAGCTGTATCAGCCCAGACGCTGACATTGCTGTCATCGATCAGCACAATGCCGTCAATCCCAGTCAGCGCCGGCCAGTTGGGGTGAAAGCTCAGGGCCGTATCGCGCACATTGAAGAACAGCTGCACCGTATGCAGCGCCGTGGACTGCGCAGTCAGGCTGCCGCGCCAGATGAATCCACCCTGCTCGATCATGCCGTCGCCAATGCTGGCCGCCAGCCAGGGCCTCAGCTCCTGGCTGAGGATGTAGGGTATGTACTTGCCGCGGTGGACGGCCCGGGTATTTTCCAGGCCTACCAGCAAATCCATTTCCAGCCCGACCTCGCTTGCAAGTAGCGGAATCGATAGACCGAACAGCACCCGGACCGGCCCTTCCTCCCCGCGTGCCTGCAACAAGCCACTGGAAAGCGCCACCGACTCCGCGTCCCAGTCGATATTGATAGTGCCGTGGAAATCGTTGTACTCCAGGGCGCGTTCGTAGACCGTCGGAAAGAACATGCTGAACTGACTGCTGTCCAACACCACCGCACCGGATCCGGGTGCGAGCCGAACGAAGCCGCGGGCGCCGCTGATGCCGGGCGCCCCGTGCCAGGGCTCGACCGCCAGCTCGTCAAATGCGGCCAGCAACTGCCACCGGGCCAGGGGATCACTGATCGAGGCCACCTCCAGTTGCAGGGCGGACACCAGGCCCCTGGGCTGCAGCACCCCGACCAGGTTGGTCAGCGCCGCGGACAACACGTCGCTGCCTGCCAGGAGCTCCCCCAGGGGCGCCAGCGGCAGGTTCAGGGCGCGCAGGTCCATGGTCTCGCCGCGCAGGTCCAGCTGCAGGCGCGGCAGCTTGAACAACACCTCGCCCCGGGCTGCCTCCAGTGTGGCGACTGAGAGCGACCAGCCGTCCGCATGGCTGTCAACGCTGGCATCAAAACCAATCGAGTCGAGCGCCAGCTGCCAGGACCTGTCACGCGCCTGCAGCAACAGATCATCCACGGCGACCCGAAACGCCGTTACCGGCTCGCCCTTGTGCCAGCTGGTCCACAGCTCGAAATCCAGTCTGCCGCCCACCTGCAATTCGCTCAGCGCACCAGCCCTGAACTCTGCCAGTGCTGCCACATCAGCCGCGGCAACATCCAGGTACAGCTGGCCGTTGAATGAGGCCGGCTCGAAGGGGTTGCCGACGCCCTCCGCCAGGGCTGTCACCTCCATGCCCGTGGAGGTACTCAGCCGTCCCTCCAGGCGGCGGTGGCTGCCCTCACGGGAGAGCGCCAGGTCAAGCCCGAACTCACGCTGTTCACCGGAAGGCATGGTCAGCGCCAGGCGGGCATCGCCCAGTGCTACCCGCTCGACGTTCAGGAGCAACTCTTCCGGCCAAGCGCCGGGCGCGACTTCACTGCCCTCAAAGCCGCTGATCCGCAGGCGCCCGTCACTGTCGAGACTGCCTGCCAGGCCGAGGCCGTCGAGGCTGAGCAGGCTGATCTGCATGGAGCGGGTACGCAGGCTGGCCGCCACATCGAGTGCGATGCGCCCCTGGGATACTTCAAGCGAGTGCCGGCGGGCCCCGGGCAGTGTCAGCCGCAGCTCGTCGAACACCAGTACCGGGGAAAAAGCTTGCCACTGGGCGCTGACCTGCTGCGCATCGATAAGCAGGGGAAGCCGCTGATTCAAGCCTCGCAGTATTTCACTCTGGTAAGCGCCGCTGAGGGCGCTGAGCATCCGCCCCATGCTGACATAGACGGCCAGCAGCACTATCGCCGTGACGATAGCAACCCACAGTACACTGCTGAGCCTATGAAAAATTGATCGTTTCAATCGTCCGCTGCCACCAGGCGGGTGCGAATGCCATGGGCGCCCAGAAGTTGCCAAGTTTCACACAGCGGCAACCCCACCACGTTGCTGTAGCTGCCACGAATACTGCGAACGAAGGCGCCCGCCAGGCCCTGGATTGCGTAGGCGCCGGCTTTGTCCCAGGGCTCATCGGTAGCGAGGTAGGCCTCGCACAGCGACCGGGTCAGGCGGATGAATTCCACCGAGGTTTCCACCAGCTCGCAGTCAGCGCCGTCCTGGTGCTGCAGACAGACCGCGGTCAGCACCGTGTGGCTGCGGCCGCTCAGCATCGCCAGCATGGCGAGCCCGTCGAAGTGATCGCGGGGTTTGCCCAGTACCTCGTCGTCCAGAACCACCACGGTGTCGGCGCCGAGTACCGCGCGGCAGGTACCCCGGTGCCGGCAATACACCAGCGCCGCCTTCTCCCTGGCCATCCGCTCGACATAGGCCGGCGGGGTTTCGCCGGGCTTGCGAGTTTCGTCTATATCCGCCGGGTCACAGATGAATTCAACCCCGAGTTGCCCGAGTAGTTCCCGCCGCCGCGGCGAAGCCGATGCCAACACCAGGTCAGTCGTTGTCATCTCAGGTCACCATGTAATGCCGCCGCAGGGCGCGCAGCGTGTACAACACCAGCGGCCAGACCAGGGCGCTGGAAACAGCGGGCAGCAGAAACAGCAGGGTGGGACTGCCGACCCCTTCCAGGTTCTGCACCCACTGGCAAACCAACTGATTGATACCCACCAGGACAAACACCATCCCCGCCTGCTGTAAGACACTGAACTGACGCAGGCGCTGGTAAAGGGTGAGGCACAACAGGGTGACCAAGACCAGAGCCAGGGCATTCTGGCCCAGCGCCGCCCCCTCCAGCGAGTCGAGCAGCAGGCCTGCAATGAGGCCGGTGAATATACCCACCCGATGGGGCAGGGCGATAGTCCAGTAAATCAGCGCCAGCGCGACCCACTCCGGCCGCGCCCACATCAACCAATGGGGTATGGACAGGACGGCCAGTACATAGGCCGCCGCAAATGTGGCGAGAATGACCCAGTAGGCGTGCGCTTCCTGCTGCAGCACCCGTCAGGGATCCACTTCAGTGGCAGTTGAGTCAGCAGCGGCGGCCTCGCCAGTCGCAGCAGCGGCCTTGGTGCTTTCGGGGGCGAACACCAGCAACACATGCCGGCTGCGATCGAGCGCGGCATTAGGTCGCGCCACGACACGGGCGAACATCCTGCCCGGGTCCCGCTCGATAGCGGTCACCACCGCCACCGGGTAGCCGCCGGGAAAACGCCCGCCCAGGCCGGATGTTACCAGCAGGTCACCGGTTTCTATGTCGGTGTTGGCGGACACATGGCGGACCTCGAGTTCCCCGAGGGATCCGGTGCCTTCGGCAATGGCGCGCACGCCGTTGCGGTTGACCTGCACCGGAATGGAGTGGGTGGCATCGGTGATAAGCAGCGCGCGGGAAGTGCCAGCACTGACCTCCACAATCTGGCCCATCAGGCCGTCGGCATCAATCAACGGCTGGCCAACGAATACTCCGTCGTTGCGGCCCTTGTTCAATACCAACTGGTGGCGAACCGGATCCGGTGAGACGCCGATCAGCTCCGCGACCAGCACGTCGTCCCGCAGCATGGCGGTAGAATTCAACAGACCCCTGAGGCGCACGTTTTCCGCCTGCAGCGCAGCCATCTGCTGGGAGCGACCCTGCAACACCAGGTTCTCCCGGGTCAGCCGCTCATTTTCCTCCAGCGCCCGGGAGCGGGACTGAATGTGGGTCTCGCTCCAGTCGCGCAAGCGAGGCGCCAGATCCGCCAGCCAGTAGAGGGGAGTGCCCAGCATGTCGAGCGCGGAACGGGTGGTCTCAAGGCGTTTGTAGCGCAGGTCGAGAACGATCAGGCTGAGGACAAGCAACACCGCCAGCAACAGGCGCAGCCCGACCGAAGACTCCTTGGTGAATAGCGGCTTGATGTGTAGCCCTCAGTAAATCCGGGATCCCGCGACAACCCCGGGGCTCCCGGACAAAGCCTCACTGCGTTGACAGCAGATCCATCGTATGGCGATCCATCCGCTCCATCGCCAGGCCGCCGCCACGCGCGACGCAGGTCAGGGGGTCTTCAGCCACGATCACCGGCAGGCCGGTTTCCTCGGAAATCAGCCGGTCCAGGTCACGCAGCAGGGCGCCGCCCCCTGTGAGCACGATCCCACTCTCGGCAATATCCGCCGCCAATTCCGGCGGCGACTGCTCCAGTGCCGACTTTACTGCCTGCACGATCGACTGCAGCGGGTCCTGCAGCGATTCCAGGATTTCGTCGCTGTTGAGGGTAAAACTGCGCGGCACGCCCTCTGCGAGGTTGCGCCCGCGCACGTCGATTTCACGCAGCTCGCTGCCGGCAAAAGCGCAACCGATCTCCTCCTTGATCCGCTCTGCCGTGGCATCGCCGATCAGGCTGCCATAACGGCGCCGAACATGGGCTACGATGGCTTCGTCGAAGCGGTCGCCGCCGATGCGCAGTGAATCCCGGTATACCACACCGTTGAGTGAAATGATCGCTATCTCGGTAGTGCCGCCGCCGACGTCCACCACCATGCAGCCGGTGGCTTCATCGACGCTGAGGCCCGCGCCAATGGCGGCCGCCATTGGCTCCTCGATCAGGCGCACCTCCCTCGCGCCGGCGCTGAGGGCCGACTCGCGGATGGCGCGGCGCTCCACCTGGGTGGACATGCAGGGCACACACACCAACACCCGGGGGCTGGGGCGGATAAACTTGCTCTCGTGCACTTTGGCGATGAAATGCTGCAGCATCTTTTCAGTGACCTGGAAGTCGGCGATAACGCCGTCCTTCAGGGGGCGGATGGCGGTGATATTGCCCGGTGTACGGCCCAGCATGCGCTTTGCCTCGGTGCCCACCGCCTCAATGGTCTTCTGGCCATTGTGAATGCGAATAGCCACAACCGACGGCTCATTCAGCACTATTCCCTTGTCGCGCACGTAGATCAGGGTATTGGCCGTACCCAAATCGATGGAGAGGTCGTTGGAGAACACTCCGCGCAGTCTTTTCAACATTGATTTTTACTACCTTCTGAGTACAACGGGGAACTCCGGTGCGGAGTCCAGCATGATTCCCTACCCTCCGCCGCCAGGCCATTACAGGTGCCCTGGACGGGCCTGGAAAAAGCCCTCTGTTTGCTATGGCGGTAGTGGTTTTCTTGGAGAACTGATTTTTGCCGGCAACTGTACCAACCGCGGGGATTTTGGGCAAGGCGCAAATATGATAAGTTTACGCCCCCGCTGCCCCCAGGGCGGCCCTCCGGTGTTGCAGATTACATGGCGATTGGGCAGGACGAGATAGAAAAAATTGCTGAACTTGCGCGCATCCGCATCGCGCCGGGCCAGATTGGCGACGTGACCCGGCGAATCACTGAGATATTGGGCATGGTGGACCAGCTGCAGGCCGTGGATACCCGGGATGTGGAGCCCATGGCCAATCCCCTGGACGCGGTCCAGCGCCTGCGGCCCGATATCGTCACCGAGCAAAATCAACGGGAGGCCTTCCAGGCGATCGCCCCAGCCGTGGAAAACGGGCTCTATCTCGTCCCCCGGGTCGTCGAATAGCGCCTCTTACAGGAAGCGCTGGAAGGATCTTTGCATGCATGACAAATCCGTCGCCCAGCTGATTGCGGGCCTGCGCGCCAGGCACTTTTCAAGTGTCGAGTTGAACCGCTGCTTTCTCGAGCGGATCAAGCGGCTCGATCGTGTCCTCAACAGCTTCATCACTGTCGATGAAAGCGCGGTGCTGGCCGCCGCCGAGGCTGCCGATCAACGCATCGCCGCAGGCACGGCGGCCCCGCTCACGGGGATACCTGTCGCCCACAAGGACATTTTCTGCACCGAGGGCATGCGCACCAGCTGTGGCTCGCGCATGCTGGACAACTTCGTCCCACCCTATGACGCCAGCCTGATCAGCAACTTCAGGCGGGAGGGCGCCGTGCTTCTGGGCAAAACCAATATGGACGAGTTCGCTATGGGCTCTTCCAGCGAAAGCAGTTTTTACGGCCCGGTCTGCAACCCCTGGGACACCCGCCTGGTCCCCGGGGGCTCATCGGGCGGCTCCGCGGCGGCTATAGCGGCCATGCTCGCACCGGCGGCCACCGGCACCGACACCGGCGGTTCGATTCGCCAGCCCGCCGCCTTTTGCGGTATCACGGGGATCAAGCCCACCTATGGCCGGGTATCCCGTCGCGGCATGATCGCCTTTGCCTCCAGCCTTGACCAGGCCGGCCCCATGGCCCATAGCGCAGAGGACTGCGCCCTGCTGCTCAACTGCATGGCCGGCCTCGACCCGCTGGACTCAACCTCCTCCGAGCTGCCCGCGGAGGACTACTGCGCCGGCCTGGACCACACGCTGGCGGGCCTGCGCATCGGCCTCCCCCGGGAATATTTCGGCGCGGGCCTGGAGGCGGGCACCGCGGGGTGTATATCCGCCGCCCTGAAAGAGCTCGAGGCCCTGGGCGCCACCCTGGTCGAGGTTTCCCTGCCCCACAGCCACCTCACCATCCCCGCCTACTATGTCATTGCGCCCGCGGAGGCCTCCACCAACCTGTCCCGTTTCGACGGGGTTCGCTACGGGCATCGCTGCAAGGATCCCGTCGACCTGCACGACCTCTACACCCGCACCAGGGAGGAGGGTTTTGGCCCGGAAGTAAAACGCCGCATCCTCGTCGGCACCTATGCCCTGTCAGCGGGTTACTACGACGCGTATTACAAAAAAGCCCAGCAGGTGCGGCGGCTGATCAAGCAGGATTTCAGTGCCTGCTTCGAGCAGGTTGACATCATTGCCGGGCCCACCACCCCGGGCCCCGCTTTCCCGCTGGGGGCCAAGTCCGATGACCCGGTGGCCATGTACCTGGAGGATGTCTACACCCTCGCGGTGAACCTGGCCGGGCTACCGGGCATGTCCGTGCCCGCCGGTTTTGTCGACGGCAGGCCGGTGGGCCTGCAGCTGATCGGGCGCCATTTCGGCGAGGCGCGCCTGCTCAACATCGCCCACCGCTTCCAACAGGCGACCGACTGGCACCTGCGGCGCCCGCCTATGGCGACCGGGGAGGCAAGCTGATGCAGTGGGAAACCGTCATCGGGCTGGAGGTACACCTGCAGCTTGCCACCCGCTCGAAGATTTTTTCGGGTTCGGCCACCACTTTCGGCGCCGAGCCCAATACCCAGGCCAGTGCGGTTGACCTGGCCATGCCCGGCACGCTGCCGGTACTGAACGCCCAGGCCGTGCGCTTCGCCGTGATGTTCGGCCTGGGCATCGGCGCCCAGATCGGCCGGCGCTCGGTGTTCGACCGCAAGAACTACTTTTACCCCGATCTGCCCAAGGGTTACCAGATCAGCCAGTTCGAGTCGCCCATTGTTGGTCGCGGCCGCTTCGAGATTCAGCTGGAGGACGGCAGTACACGCTCCATAGGCATCACCCGGGCCCACCTGGAAGAGGACGCCGGCAAGTCCCTGCACGAGGATTTCCACGGCCAGACCGGCATCGACCTGAACCGGGCCGGCACGCCCCTGCTGGAAATCGTCTCCGAGCCCGACCTGCGCAGCGCCGCCGAGGCGGTTGCCTACCTGAAGGCCCTGCACAGCCTGGTCACTTACCTCGGTATCTCCGATGGCAATATGGCGGAGGGCTCCATGCGCTGCGATATCAATATCTCCCTGCGCTCGGTGGGATCCGATACCCTGGGCACCCGGACCGAGATCAAGAACGTCAACTCCTTCAGGTTTGTCGAAAAGGCCATACGCCACGAGTTCGAGCGCCAGGCGGAAATCCTCGAGGATGGCGGCAGGATCGTTCAGGAAACCCGGCTTTACGACGCCGACCTGGATGAAACCCGCCCCATGCGCAGCAAGGAAGTCGCCAACGACTACCGCTACTTTCCTGAGCCCGACCTGCTGCCGGTGGTTATCGATGAGACTTATATCGAGTCGATTCGCGCCGAGTTGCCGGAGTTGCCAACCCAGAAACGCCACCGCTTCGTGGCGCAGTACGGGCTGGGCAGCTACGACGCCGATGTGCTGGCCGCCACTCGCGAACTGGCGAATTATTTCGAGGCCGTGGCTGCCGCCTGCGGTGATGCCAAGATCGCCGCGAACTGGGTGCAGGTGGAGCTGCTGGGCCAGCTGAACCGCGGCGAGCTCACGCTGGGCGCCTGCCCGGTGTCCGCTCCTGACCTCGGTGGGTTGATCCGGCGAATCCTCGACAACAGCATCTCCGGCAAGATCGCGAAGCAGGTGTTTGAGGCCATGTGGCAGGGCGAGGGCAGCGCCGACCGGATCATCGAGGCCAGGGGCCTGAAACAGGTGAGCGACAGCGGCGAGTTGGAGGCGATGGTAGACCAGGTGATCACCGCCAACGCAGGCCAGGTGGAACAATACCTGGCAGCGGATGAAGAGCGGCGCAAGAAACTGGTGGGCTTTTTCGTGGGCCAGGTGATGAAGCTGTCAAAAGGCCAGGCCAACCCGCAAATGGTGAATGAATTGCTAGCTAAAAAGCTGGTGTGAACGGAGCAGCGCTGTGAGAAAAGACAAGGAAAAAGTACTCGACGAGGTCTGGACCGAGGACCACGTCAGGAGTTTCCTGCGGGTTCGGCCCCACGACGGCTCCGATGAGAATTTCCACATGCTGTTGAAAGC
>JBFZEF010000009.1:0-2563 GCA_041307045.1 Halioglobus sp. | reverse complement strand
CCCACGGCGAATATCTTAGCCTTCTGAGCCGTGGGAGGCATTGCCGACATGGCCGCCGCCCAGTGAGCGGCCGACCTGGATACAACAGTAACACCGGCGCTCAAGTCTGTTCCCCGGAAGCCTGCAGATAGTGGGGAGGTACGACAGCCTGGTTGTAGTCAAGAGGCTCCTGGTTTAGCTCAATCCACCAGGATGCGGCGCTCGCGCGAGCTCTTCTGCGCATCCAGCAACTGCACGCTGCAGAACAGTCCGGATGCGCGCGTGTGCTTGGTGAGCGCATCGGCCGCGAGCAGGATCGCACCGGCCGTCCAGGTGGGACGCTCGTCGGGCCACAGCAGGTCCTCGACCAACTGGTAACCCGTCCAGTAAGAACCGTCGCTGGTGCGCCACTGCTGCAGCCAGCTGTAGACCTCCACCGCGCGGGCGTGATCGCCGGCCGCCAGCAGCGCCATGACCAGCTCGCAGGTTTCCGCAATGGTGACCCACGGCTGTTGCTTCTCGCAGCGGCAGCCGAGGCCGTCCTCGACGAATTCATCCCAGCGCGAGGCCAGGCGCGCGCGCGCATCGGCACCGGTGTAGATGCCGGCGAGCACGGGGTAGAACCAGTCCATGGAATAGCGCGATTTGCTCTCCCAGGTGCGGTCGAACCGCTCCGGCTTGTGGCGCAGCGCCTTGCCCAGCAGGTTGCGCGCAGCCAGCCAGTGCGCGCGATCCTCGCCCAGCGTGACGGCGATATTATTGGCGCATTCCAGGCTCTTATAAATGGAGCTGCAGCCGGTGACGAGGGCATCGCCCTTAGGGTTGCCGGCCCCGTCCACCGCCCAGTCGATTTCACCATGCTCGGACTGCAGCGACAGCACAAAGCCGATTGCCTTATCCACCGCAGGCCACATCGCCCGCAAGAAATTCTTGTCCGCGCTGATAAGGAAATAGTGCCACACGCCGGTGGCGATATAGGCGACGAAATTGGATTCGCGCCGATTGGCGTTGTCGATTTCCTGGCCGCGGTAGGAGGCCCACCAACTGCCGTCCGCAAGCTGCAGGTCGGCCAGCCAGTGATAGGCTTTTCGCGCAGCACCCAGCTCGCCGCCGATCGACAGGCCCATGGCGGATTCCACGTGGTCCCACGGGTCGGTGTAGCCGCCTTCAAACCAGGGGATTTCGCCGCTGTCCTGCTGGCAGTCGAGAATGAAATTCACGGTGGGCCGCAGGAATTCTTCGGGAAACAGTCCCCGGCTCAGGTATAACCCGCTCATGCTGAAGCCTCCTTGCGAAAATACATCACCACACTCTTGCCCATGATCGGGTTCATGCTCTTCTCCAGTATCCGGGTCAGTGCCGGATTTTTCATCAGGTCCCAAACCAGCAGGCGGTGATACTGCTTGACCAGCCAGTTTGTGTCCTGGCTCTGCCAGAACAGGCACTTCAGCCACCAGAATGGCACATGCAAGGCGTGTGCCCAGTGACGGTAGTAATGGGTAAAACCCAGGTGCTCGATCTCGCTGCGCAACTCGTCGCCGCGGAAGATGCGCAGGTGGCCGCCGGGCACCTGGTAGTAGCCCTCGCAGAGGGCCCAGCAGATTTTCTCCGGCCAGCGGCGCGGCACGCTGGCGCAAAACAGGCCTCCGGGTTTCAACACCCGCTCGATCTCGCGCAGTGCGCCGCGATAATCCGGGATGTGCTCCAGCACCTCGCTGCAGATGACCTTGTCAAAGGTGTTGTCCGCAAAGGGCAGGTGCAGGGCGCTGGCGGAAGACAGGCCGAATGACTTGGCGTCGTTGTCCGGCTCGGCGAAGCTGGCAAAGCGCTCGCGGGTCGTCTTGAGATCGTCCAGCGACAAATCCACGCCGACGGACTGCACGTTGGCTTCCACGTAGGCGCTGATGGCGTGGCGACCTTCGCCGCAACCAAGGTCCAGTACGATGTCGCCTGTTTCCAGCGGCAGGTGCCTGAAATCAACCGTTTTCATGGGCCAATACCTGCCGGTAATACGCGGTCATCTGCCTGGCGCACACCTGCCAGCAAAAATTCTCCTCGATACGCCGTTTGCCGCGCGCGCCGAGCTCTTCCCGCCTCTGGGGGTCGCGCAGCAGTGCGGCGATTGCGTCCGCCAGGGCGTCCACATCCTTAGCCGGGACAATCACGCCCGCATCGCCGACCACCTCGGGCAATGCGCCGCCATCGGTGGACACCACCGGCACGCCGCAGGCCATGGCCTCACCGGCCGGCAGGCCGAAGCCCTCGTAGACGGAGGGCACCACCGCGATCGCGGCTTCGGCGTAGTAATGCACCATCTGCTGCGTGCTGATGCCATTCACAAACCGCACCTTGTCGACCAGGCCCAGGCGCTGCACCAGCCGCTCGGTCTTCCCACCGGGATTGGGCTTGCTGATCAGCAGCAGCTCGAGTTGCGGAAACTCCTCCAGCAATCGCGCATAGGCGTGCAGCAGGTAGCGCAGGCCCTTGAGCGGCGCGTCAGCGGAACAGGTGGCCATCAGGCGCATCGGGTTGCGCGCCACGCCGGGGACGGGCTTGAACACGTCGATGTCGATGCCGTTGTGCG
>JBFZEF010000006.1:0-21434 GCA_041307045.1 Halioglobus sp. | reverse complement strand
CCACGCACTTCATCTCGACCCCGTCCATGGCCCGGCCGGAGCTGTGGGAGATGCGCTCGGCGCTGTCATCCGCCCGGCAGATGGACACCACGCCGCAGGTCTCGGTGAGGCCGTAGGCGGTAACCACCACCTCGAAGCCGAGTTGCTCCCGCATCTGCTGCACCAGCGCCACCGGCACTGGCGCCGCGCCGGTCACCGCCAGGCGCAGGCTGGAGAGGTCGTAGTCGCCCCGGCGCGGGTGCGCCAGCAGGGACTGGTAGATGGTGGGCGGCCCCGGGATCATGGAGATGCGGTCCCGGGGGATGCGCGCGAGCACCTCCTCGAGGTCAAAGCTCTGCACCGGCAGCATGTGGGCGCCCCGGATGATCGCCGCCAGCCAGCCGGCCTTGTACCCGAAGGAATGAAAAAACGGGTTTATAATCAGGTAGTTATCATCCGAGCGCAGGCCGACGGTGGCACTCCAGGTCTCGAAGGTGCGGATATTCTGGCCGTGGCAGGTGACCACGCCCTTGGGCTTGCCGGTGGTGCCGGAGGTGAACAGGATATCCAGGGTGTCGTCGGGCGTAAGGGCGGCGGCGCGCTGCTCCACCGCGCTCACCGGCACCGCATCCCCCGCGGCGAGGAAGTGCTCCCAGGCCCTGGTGCCGGCGGTATCGCCCGCGAACAGGACCGTCTGCTCCAGCGCCGGCAGGGCGTGGCCCCGCAATTGCTCGGGATACTTCACGCCGAGGAACTCGCCGACGGTGAACAGCAGGCGCGCGCCGCTGGCCTGCAGGATATACGCCGCCTCGCCCCCCTTGAGCCGGGTATTCAGCGGCACCAGCACCCCGCCCACGCTCTGGGCGCCGATGGCGGCAATGATCCACTGGTGGATATTCGGGGCCCAGATCGCGATGCGGTCGCCGTGCGCCAGTCCGGCGGCGATAAAAGCCCGGGCCGCCCGGATCCTGGCGGCGTCCAGTTGCTCGTAGCTCAGCCGCACCTCGCCCTCAGTGACAGCGATACGGTCGCCGTAGGCAGCCGCCGCCTCGGCAACGACCTGAGGCAAGGTGCGGGCTCGGTAGTGGTCTGCGGGCATAGCAATCGCCTGTGGCGCAACCGGGGATGGGTTAAATGCCTATATTAGGTAGGCTTGGACTACATAGCAATCGCTTTTCGTATATTTATAATAAATATGCTACGAATAACATGAATATTTAGATCAATTTGTCCTCATATTCCCGGATATCACGGGGGACAGGCCACGTTCTACCGGCGCCCTTACGGGAGCCGGATGGGAGCTTCCGTCTCCTGGCGCGGGGCCGGATGTTCGCACACTCGTTACATATCCGGGCAGATTTGCGGACTTGCACCTCCGGGTAAGAGCTTGGCACGCGCAGCACCCGGAGTACCGAGCCAGCACCACCTGTGCCGGAACAGCGCCAGCCACGACGCTACGCGCCATGCCTGGCGCACGCACAAAAAAGCCCACCGAAGTGGGCTTTAATCTCGCCGAGAATTTACGTCTCCAGGCTATCTACGTCCGGCAGTTTTCCGCAAGCGACGACTCGCGACCAAAAGCACGCCCAACATTGTCACTGCAAGTCCGTAAGCAGACATCGTGGGTATTGGCGCCGCGGATCCTGGTGTGGGAGGTGGAACGGCGCCGGCATCGAACAGGAAGGTCGAATAGCCGACACCGGCACCCGTCGAACTGTCATTAAACACCAGTCGCGTGATGGCGCCGAACCCTGAGAAATCCAGATTACCATTTGCCGTCGCATTTAGCGTGCCGACCAGGTTTGGACCGTTGTAAGCATTGATCTCGACAAAATCCCCGGGATCCCAGCCATCGATATCAAAGGACAGGTTGCTCACAACAGTACTGAACAGGATCTCGCCGTCACCGTCGCAACTACCTGGTTGAAAGCAAAAGCCGTCTGCCTGACTTGCCGCACCCGGCCCGACCAAAATGTTGACCGTGCTCGTGATTGTTGCTTCTGGCAATACCAGCGGACTCGTATTGCTACCCTGCACGCCGGAAAAATCGATGGTGGCCGCATTTGCACCCATGGAAACGGCGAGTAGTCCCGCTGCCAGTATCTTCACAATTATCGTTTGCATTTTTATCTCCCCCGCCTGCTTTTGTGGCCTGGTCACGGGATTTCACCGCCAGCCTGCCCCGGAGTGTATCGCTCCAACTGCGCTGATAACAAGCGAATCCAACACTTGCTTTTTTCGCAATCTCAGCGCTCAAACGGATTGGCGTCGCTCCTCTCCGGCCCCCGACCGCGCTGCTTGGCCAAGGGCCCTACCCCGAAAACGAATAATCCTTGAACATCTCCCGCAGGGCCACTTTCTGCAGCTTGCCGGTGGCGGTGTGGGGCAATTCCTCGACGAATTCCACCGCCTCCGGCGTCCACCATTTCGCGATCTTGCCGTCGAACCAGGCCAGCATTTCCTGCGCGGTGAGATCCTGACCGTCGGCGTTGCGCACCACGATCAGCAGGGGTCGCTCGCTCCACTTCGGGTGGAAATGGCCGATCACCGCGGCTTCCGCGACCTTGGGGTGGTCAGTGGCCACGTTTTCCACCTCGATGGACGAGATCCACTCGCCGCCGGACTTGATCACATCCTTGGTGCGGTCGGTGATGGCCATGAAGCCCTGCGGGTCGATGGTGGCCACATCCCCGGTCTCGAACCAGCCCGCGTCCGCGTGCGCACTGGAACCCTCCAGCTTGAAATAGCTGGAACAGATCCAGGGCCCGCGCACCATGAGGGAGCCGAAGGCCACGCCGTCCCAGGGCTGCTCCTCACCGCTGTCGTTGACGATTTTCATCTCGACCCCAAAAATCGGCCGGCCCGCTTTCTGGCGCAGCCGGGCGAATTCCTCGGCGTTGTATTGGTCCCGGCTGGCAGGGCTGCTATTGATGCTGCCCAGCGGACTCATTTCGGTCATGCCCCAGCCGACCCGGGTTTCCACCCCGTACTTGTCCAGATCCTCCATGATGGAGAGCGGGCAGGCGGCGCCGCCCACGATAATGCGCCGCAGTGACTCCACCCGCTTGCCCGAGGACTTGAGATAGGCCAGCAGGCCCAGCCACACCGTCGGTACACCGGCGGACATGGTGACACCCTCCTCGTTGATAAGCGCGGCCAGGGTGGCCCCATCCCCCATTTTGTTGCCGGGAAACACCAGCTTGGCCCCCGCCATCGGGCAGGAATAGGGCATCCCCCAGGCGTTGACATGGAACATGGGCACGATTGGCATCACCACGTCCCTGCCGGACAGCCCCATGGCGTCGGGCATCATGGTGGCGTAGGCGTGCAGCATGGTGGAGCGATGGGAGTACAGCACGCCCTTGGGGTTGCCGGTGGTACCCGAGGTGTAGCACAGCGCGCAGGCGGTGTTTTCATCCAGCTGCGGCCACTCGAACACCGTATCGCCGGCGGCCACCAGGGTCTCGTAGCAAAGGGTATTGGCCAGGCCGGTTGCGGGCATGTGCGCCTCGCTGGTGAGGACAACCCAGCCCCTGACCCCGGGACACTGCCCGGCGATCCCTTCCACCAGTGGCAGGAAATCCGCATCGAAGAACACGTACTGGTCTTCGGCGTGGTTGATGATGTAAGCCACCTGCTCGGGAAACAACCGCGGGTTGATCGTATGGCACACATAACCGCTGCAGGCGGCGGCGTAGTAGGTTTCAAAGTGGCGGTAGTCGTTCCAGGCCAGGGTGGCGATCCGATCGCCCTGGGCAAGGCCCCAGCCGGCGATGGTATTGGCCAGCTGGCGGGTGCGGCTGAAGGCCTGGCGGTAGGTGTAGCGGTGGCGGGGGTTGTCCCTGGTGACGGAGACTATTTCGGTGCCGCCACTGACGCGCTCCGCGTGTTCCATGATGGCAGTGACTGACAGGGGAATGTTCATCATCAGGCCGTTCATTCTTGTATCCTCCTTATTGTTTTGCTTGCTCTGTGGCAGCCCTCAGGCGCCGGGATTATCACCGATTTTTTTCAGCCATAGTAGACACAACAGGGCGGCTGCAAATCCCAAGGCCCGCTCCGCTCAGGCAGGTTCCCAGGTGTCATCAGCCGCATGGTGCGCAGCGCGCCCTTCCTGCCGCAGCTTGATGAGGTGCGCCGCCAGGGAGAGTTTGGCCATCTTGTGCAGGCTGGTGGCAACGTCGTCATACACCAGCGCCACCAGCTCATCCAGCGATACCCGGCCGAGCTGCGCCAGGCCGCTGACGACCTTGCTCTCGCGCTTGAGACGATGGTTCACCAGCCACTCCACCACCCCGCGGGAATCCTCCATGACTTCCCCGTGCCCAGGGGCGATGAACTGCAGGGGATAGCGCAGCAGCAACTGCAGTGACTCGATGTAGGCTTTCATATCGCCGCTGGGCGGAATGATCACCACGGTAGAGCCGTTCATGATGTGGTCGCCGGCAAACAGCATGCCCTCCTCCTCCAGGAAAAAGCAGAAGTGGTTGCTGACATGGCCCGGGGTGTGCACCGCGCGCAGGGTGAACTCCGGCGTGGCCAGCACATCATCGTGCTGCAGTTCCCGCGCCGGGGTGAACGTGTTGTCCTGGAACATGTCATCCGCCGGCGAGGCGCCGATCACCTGCGCGCCGGTGGCCCTGGCCACTTCCTGCCAGGCGGGGGAGTGGTCCGGGTGGGTATGGGTACAGACGATCCAGCGGATCCGCTCCCCGGCGGTTTTGAGGATGGCGTCGATGTGGGCGGGAATCGCAGGGCCCGGGTCCAGCACCGCTACCTCGTCATTGCCCAACAGGTAGGTGTTGGTGCCGGCGCCGGTCATTACGCCGGGGTTGGGGGCCACCAGCCGCCGCACCCTGGCGTTGAGGCGAAAGGGAACACCGTGCTCGAGCATCGCCTCAGGCCAGGTTGGCAATGGCGACGTCGGGGTTGACGTCGGCCTCGTAATCCACGCCCTCCACCTCGAAGCCGAACAGCTGGAGGAATTCGCGCTTGTAGCCATCGAAATCCGAAAGCTGGTGCAAAGTATCGGTATTGATCTGCTCCCACAGAGCGGCCACCGCGGCCTGGACGGCGGGGTCGAGCTCCTTGCGGTCCGCCCGCAGGCGGCCCTCTTCGTCCAGGTAGGGATCGCTGCCGTAGAGGGAATCGCGGAACAGGCCGTCCACCTGCTCGATGCAACCCTCGTGAACGCCGCGCTCTTTCATCACCTTGAACAGCAGCGCCAGGTAGATTGGCATGGCGGGAATCGCCGCGCTGGCCTGGGTGACTACGGCCTTGAGCACCGCTACCCGCGCGTCCCCGCCCTTCGCCGCCAGGCGCTTGCGGATATCGACCACACGCTTGTCCAGGTCCTTCTTGGCGACGCCGATTGTGCCGTGCCAGTAGATATCCCAGGTCAGCTTCTCACCGATATAGGTATAGGCGGTGGTTTTCGCGCCGTCCGCGAGCGCGCCGGCTGCATCCAGCGCGTCTATCCACATCTGCCAGTCCTCACCGCCCATCACCGCCACGGTGTTGTCGATCTCCTCCTGGCTGGCGGCCTCGAGATGGAAATCCTGCACCTGTTCCTTGTCGGTATTCACCCCTTTCTGGGTGGCGGGCGCGCCGATCGGCTTGAGGGTCGAGTTGTGGATCACGCCGGTGACCGGGTGCTGCCGGCGCGGGGCGGCCAGGCTGTACACCACCAGGTCCACCTGGCCCAGGTCGGACTTGATCGTCTCGATGGTCTTGCGCTTGATCTCGTCGCTGAAGGCGTCGCCATTGATGCTTTTCGCGTACAGGCCCTGCGCTGCGGCGAACTGGTGAAACGCCGCGCTGTTGTACCAGCCCGCCGTGCCCGGCTTGGCCTCGCTGCCCTCTTTCTCAAAGAAGATACCCAGTGTGGCCGCGCCGGCACCGAAGGCGGCGGTGATGCGCGAAGCCAGGCCGTAACCGGTGGAAGCCCCGATAACCAGCACCCGCTTCGGGCCGTTCGCGATCGGGCCGCGGGATTTCACATAGTCGATCTGGCGCCTGACGTTGGCCTCGCAGCCGACGGGGTGAGTGGTGATGCAGAGAAATCCGCGAACGCGTGGCTTGATGATCATGGGCGCATTTTTTCCTGGGCCTGGGGCGAGGATGAAGTCTAGCATAGGGCGCCTCGACCCCGGCAACCGCGGCCCTGCCGCCCGCCTTGTGTTCGGCACCCACTTACAGTTCAATACCGGACCCTGTGATGCGACCCGATCTGCCGATGCCGGACTCACCCCTGCGCCATGCCACGCCCCTTGCCTGGACCGAGGCGGTGATGGCGGATTTCGACGCGTTCCTGCTCGACCATGCGGCCGCCGAGAAAAAGGCATCGGGGATGGCGATCTCCATGCTGTCCCACTACCCGGACCGGGTGGAACTGGTGGCGGCGATGGCGGAGCTGGCCGTTGAGGAGCTGACCCACTACCGCGAGGTGGTGAAGTGGATTCACCGCCGCGGCCTGCTGACCGCAGCGGATCGCAAGGATCACTACGTGCTGGCCCTGCGCAACGCCATCCGCACCGGCAGCGAGGTCTACCTGCTGGACCGCCTGCTCACCGCCAGCATCATCGAGGCCCGCGGGGCGGAGCGATTGGCCCTGGTGGCCGCGGCGTTGCCGCCGGGCGCGCTGAAAAAATTCTACCTGTCGATTGCCCGCTCGGAGGAGCGCCACTACGAGCTCTTCCTCGATCTGGCGGGCAAGTACCTCGATGCCCAGGTGATTGCGGCGCGCTGGGACGAACTGCTGGATATCGAGGCGGGCATTGTCGCGGCCCTGCCGATCCAGGCGGCGTTGCACTGACAGGCCTGCGCCGCGAGCTGCCCTAAGTGTCTGCCGGACTCGCCAGCCAACGCTACCTGCAGCGCCATATCGAGCCGGGCCTGCCGCCATGCCCGCAGTCGCTCACACCCTGGCGCCACGTCCTGGTCATTCCCGCCTGCCGGGAGCGGGCCGATCTGGTGCAGCGCCTGCTGGATTTACCCCTGGGCACGGGACGGGCGCTGGTCATCCTGGTGCTGAACCGACCGGACTCGGACGCTGACCCGGAGGCCAACGGCGAACTGCGCGCCGCCGTGCTCGCCCTCCCCGACGGCAGCTGTGCTGACGTGCGGGAGTTAAACCCCCGGACCGACCTGTACCTGCTGGACCTCGACACAATGGCGGAGCCGCTCCCGGCACCCCAGGGCGTGGGGCTGGCGCGCAAGTACGGCTGTGACCTGGCGTTCAAGTGGATGAGCGAGGGCGCCATCAGCGCGCGCTGGATCTGCAGCTCCGACGCGGATGCAACGCTGCCGCCCGGTTATTTCCAGCAACTGGAGAACCTGCCCGCCGGGGCTGCCGGCGCCACCTTCCCTTTCTGGCATGCGCCGGGGGACGATGCGTCCTGCAACCTGGCCACCGCCCTGTACGAGCTGCGACTGCACCACTACGTGAGGGGGCTGGAGTACGCGGGCTCGCCCTACGCCTTCCATACCCTCGGCAGCTGCCTGGCGGTGAGCTTCGAGGGCTACGCGCAAGTGCGCGGCTTTCCGAAAAGGGCCGGCGGCGAGGATTTCCACCTGCTGAACAAACTCGCCAAGACCGGCACGGTGATCCGGCTGGCGGGCGACTGCATCGAGCTGGCGTCACGCCACTCGCAACGCGCGCCCTTTGGCACCGGCGCGGCAGTGGCAAGGATCAGCAACGCATCGGTCCCGCTGACGCTGCCGCTGTTTTATCACCCGGCCTGCTTTGCAGCCCTGCGCGCCGTGCTGGCGGCCGCCGCGCAACTGGCGCAGCAGGCACGGGCGGATTTGGCCGCCCTGCTGGCGGCGCAGGACATCGATCCGTTATTGCGGCAGGCCTGCTGCAATACCCTCGACGCCCTGGGGCTTGCGGCGGCGCTGGAACACTGCCGCCGCCAGGGCAAGACGCCGGAACAGTTCCTGCGCCAGTTCCACCAGTGGTTTGACGGGTTGCGCAGCCTCAGGTTCATCCACGGTATTCGCGACGCCGGCTGGCCCAATTGTTCACTCGCAGAATTGGACAGGCTGGCGCCGGGGTTGTGGCCGCCGGGAAGCACGGGCGGGATCGACGAACTGCGCCAGGGCATCAGGCAACACTGGGGCTGGACCCGAAAGGCGGGGTGACAGCAGCGGGAACCGCTTCTGCCAGGCCGGCGCAGAACTCACATCAGCAGTTGGCGGATATCCCCGAGCAGTGCGACCAGCTGCGTCATGAAGCGGCCGCCATCGCCACCGTTGATGACCCGGTGGTCGTAGGACAGGGCCAGCGGCAAGAGGGTGCGCGGCGCGAAGGCCTTGCCATCCCAGACCGGCTTGATCGCCGCCCTGGACACCCCGAGAATGCCCACCTCCGGCGTGTTGACGATGGGCGTGAAGCCGGAGCCGCCGATAGTGCCGAGACTGGACACGGTAAAACAGCCGCCCTGCATCTCGCCCGGGCCGAGCTTGCGCTCATGAGCCCTGGCGGCGAGCGCCATCACTTCCGCGGCCAGCTCCCAGATGGTTTTCCTGTCCGCATCCCGGATCACCGGCACCACCAGCCCGGCGCTGGTATCTACTGCCATGCCGATATGGATGTAGCCCTTGTATACCAATTGCTCGCCCCCCGCCGCCAGCGAGCTGCAGAACTTCGGGTTGTCGCGCAGCGCCACCGCGCAGGCCTTCAGGATAAACGGCAGGGGCGTGAGCCGCGTACCGCGGCGCTCGGCCTCGCCCTTGAGGCCGGCGCGAAACTCTTCCAGGGCAGTGATATCCGCCTCGTCGAACTGGGTGACATGAGGCACGTTGAGCCAGCTGCGCTGCAGATTCGCCGCGGTGAGTTTGTCCAGCTTGCTGCGCTGGGTCACCTCCACCGGGCCGAATTTGGCAAAATCGATCTCGGCTACCACCGGAATACCGATACCTGTCCCACCGCCCGCGGGCCTGTCACCCAGGGCTCTTTGCACGAACTGCTGCAGGTCTTCCTTGACGACCCGGCCCCGGGGACCGGAACCGGATACCTGCTGCAAGCTCACGCCGAACTCCCTGGCCAGCTTGCGCACGGCCGGGCCCGCATACACCCCGCCGCGCTCATCCGGCGCCGATTCCGCCACCGCCGACGTCGCTTGCGGCTGGGGCACTGCGATTGTCGGCACCGGCGCAGGCTGCTGCGCAATATCCGCGGGCGCAGTTGCGGGAGCGGGAACCGGCGCCGCTGCTGCGGGCTCCGCGGGCGGCGTCGTATCCTGGACCGCAGCGCCCGCCACCTCGATGATGGCGACAGGAGCACCCTCAGCCAACTGCTGGCCCTGGGACACCAGCAATTCAACCACCGTACCCGCCAGGGTGGAGGGAATTTCCATCGATGCCTTGTCGGACTCCAGCACGATGAGCCCCTGGTCCACCGCTACCTCATCGCCCACGGCCACCAGCACTTCGATCACCTCGGCGGCTTCGGCGCCGCCGATATCCGGCACTGTCACTGTTTGTCTTGGCATAGTATTTTCCCGGGCCTTCAACTCGTGAACGGGTCTTTCTTATCCGCCGGAACATCCAGCGAACGCATTGCCGCCGCCACCTGCGCGGCTTCGATCTGCCCCTCGTCCGCCAGCGCCTTGAGGGCGGCGATGACGATGTACTCCCGGCTCACCTCGAAGAACTGGCGCAGCTTGCGGCGGGTATCGGAGCGGCCGTAGCCGTCGGTGCCCAGCACCACATAGCGACCCGGCACAAACTCCCGCAACTGGTCCGAGTACGCCTTCAGGTAGTCGGTGGCCACCACCACCGGCCCGGCCGAGCCCTGCAACTGGCGGGTGAGGTAGGGCACCCTGGGCTCTTCCTGGGGATGCAACATATTCCAGCGCACGGCGGCTTTGCCCTCCCGCTGCAGCTGGTTGATGCTGGTGAGGCTCCACACGTCCGCCGCCACCGCATAATCGCGCTCGAGAATAGCCGCGGCCGCCTCGACTTCGCGCAGGATGGCGCCCGCACCCATCAACCGCACCCGCAGGCCCGCCCCGTCCGCGCGCTGCAAGGGGTACATGCCCTGGATGATCCCGTCCTCGACGCCGTCGGGCATGTCCGGCTGGGTGTAGTTTTCGTTCATCGTGGTGATGTAGTAAAACCGGTTCTCGCCCTCCTGGTACATGCGGCGCAGGCCGTCCTGCAATATCACCGCCAGTTCGTAGGCATAGGCCGGGTCGTAGCTGACGCAGTTGGGAATGGTGCTCGCCAGCAGGTGGCTGTGCCCGTCCTGGTGCTGCAGGCCCTCGCCGTTGAGGGTGGTGCGACCCGCCGTGGCGCCGATGAGGAAACCCCGGGCCTGGCTGTCTCCCGCCGCCCAGGCGAGGTCGCCGATGCGCTGGAAACCGAACATCGAGTAAAAAATATAGAAGGGCACCATCGGGTAGGCACTGGTGCTGTAGGACGTGGCGGCGGCCAGCCAGGCGGAAAAAGCCCCCGCCTCGTTGATGCCCTCCTCGAGGATCTGCCCCTTCCTGTCCTCCTTGTAGAACATGACCTGGCCGGCATCATGGGGGGTGTAGCGCTGGCCCACTGAGGAGTAGATACCCAGCTGCCGGAACATACCCTCCATACCGAAGGTGCGCGCCTCGTCGGGCACGATGGGCACCACCCGCTCGCCGATCACCTTGTCTTTCACCAGGGTGGAAAGCATGCGCACGAAAGCCATGGTGGTTGATACCTGGCGCTTGCCGCTGCTTGTGAGCTGGCTGTCGAAGACCGCCAGGGGCGGCGTTGCCAGCAGCTCGGGTTGCTTGCGCCGGGTGGGGATCGGCCCGCCCAATGCGGCGCGGCGCTCGCGCATGTAACGCATCTCAGGGCTGTCCGGCGACGGCCGGTAATAGGGCACGTGCTGCAGCTCGGCATCGGAAATGGGGATGGCAAACCGGTCGCGGAATGCTTTCAGGCTATCAATGTCCAGCTTCTTCAGGGAATGGGTCTCGTTGTTGGCCTCCCCGGCCTCCCCGGTACCGTAGCCCTTGACCGTCATCGCCAGGATCACGGTGGGCCGCTCCTGTTCCTCGCTGGCGGCGGCGTAGGCGGCGTAGACCTTGTAGGGGTCATGGCCACCCCGGTTCAGGTACATGATGTCGTCGTCTGACAGATCGGCCACCAGTTCCAGCAGCTCCGGGTACTTGCCGAAAAAATGCTCCCGGGTATAGGCGCCGCCGTTGTACTTGTAGTTCTGCAGTTCTCCGTCACAGACCTCGTCCATGCGCTGGCGCAGCAGGCCGGTCTTGTCGCGCTCCAGCAGCGGGTCCCACTTGCGGCCCCAGATCACCTTGATCACATGCCAACCGGCGCCCCTGAACACGCCTTCGAGCTCCTGGATGATCTTGCCGTTGCCCCGCACCGGCCCGTCCAGGCGCTGCAGGTTGCAGTTGACGACAAAATGCAGGTTGCCGAGTTTCTCCCGGCCCGCCAGGGAGATGGCGCCCAGGGACTCCGGCTCGTCGCACTCGCCGTCGCCCAGGAAACACCAGACATTGCGGTCGCCGTGATCCACCAGGCCGCGGCTCTGCTGGTACTTCATGATGTGCGCCTGGTAGATCGCCTGGATGGGCCCGAGGCCCATGGACACGGTGGGAAACTGCCAGTAATCGGGCATCAGCCAGGGGTGGGGATAGGACGACAAGCCGTCGCCATCCACTTCCCGGCGGAACCTGTCCAGCTGGGCCTCGTCCATGCGGCCCTCCAGGAAGGAGCGCGCATACATGCCGGGGGCACTGTGGCCCTGGTAGAACACCAGGTCACCCGGATGCCCGTCGGCGGTGCCCCGGAAGAAATAGTTGAAACCGACGTCGTAGAGTGTGGCGCTGGAGGAGAAACTGGAGATATGCCCGCCCAGGCCCTCGTCGTTGTCGTTGGCGCGCATCACCATCGCCAGGGCGTTCCAGCGCACCAGGGAGCGAATACGGCGCTCCATGAAAAGATCCCCCGGCATCATCTTCTCTTCCGCCGGGGCAAGGGTGTTGACGAAGGGCGTTGTGACCGCCGGCGGCAGGCGCAGGCGCCGCTCCTTGGCGTGCTTGGTCAGTTCCTGCAGCAGGAAGGAGGCGCGCTCGGGGCTGCCGTGCCTGGCCACGTCGTCCAGGGCCTCCAGCCACTCACGGGTCTCCAGGGGATCGGAGTCTTCCATCATGCCAGTCACCTCTCATGGCCCTGTCGCGCAGCGGCGCAGCTCGCCGAGCTAACCAGTTTCAAAATAGAATTATCGCATCCGTGCCGGAAAATAGCCTGTCCAACACCCCTGCCCCGTCCCGGCAGGGCCGCCGTGTGCACTGCAGGTGACGTGAACTGTACCGTAAGCAACCCGTCATTGGAATCTTAGTTCTTTTTTAGAACTTTAAATAAGGGGCCACCTGGAGCAAAAAAAAAGCCCTCCGCGGACACCCCTGGGGGCCGGGAGGGCTGCTGTGGCGCTCACGCCAGGCTGCGGCTCAATCGCCCAGGTAGCTCTGGTGGTCGCGCTTGATATCCGCCGCCGCATCGAAGCGCTGGAAATCGCCTTTCGGCAGGCGCTTCCAGCGCCCCGGAGCCGCCACCTGCAGGGAGTGCGGCCGCTCGATGTAGACCCGCTGGAAGTAATCGCTCCAGGACGCCAGGGTGAAAGACTCCACGGCTTGCGCCAGCTGCTGGCGGCCGTCGAATCCATACTGCTTGTTGGCGATCGACTGCCAGTAAAATTCCGCCCGCTCCCAGAGGTTCTGGTCGGGGCGCAGGATATCGCTGATCAGCGCCGCCTTGTGGCGAGCAAACTGCTCCTCATCCAGCGCCGCCGGGACCGATTCCAGGAAGGTGCGCATGGCGCCGTAAACCTTGTCCGCATCCGCCACCGGCGACTGTATCAACATCACCAGCCCCGGCACCTGCAGCTGCGGCCAGTCAAACGCACTGACGACATAGCCCAGTTGCTGGTCGGTTCGCAGTTGCTGGAAGAAGCCGGATTTGATGATCTGCGCGGTCAGCGCCGAGGCCGCCCTGTCATGCCACTCATCGGCTGCCCCCTGCAGATACCAGGCGACGACCGAGTCGTCATGCGGCAGGTCCACCGCGTACTGCACGGACTCGCCGGCACCGAGCTTCAACACCCGCAGGTCCGGCAGCGCGGGTGCAGTCGTAGCGGGAATCAGCTGCGCAAGCAGGGCGGAAACCTCCTGCACGACCGCCGGCTCGTAATTGCCATAGATCATGACCTCGGCCGAGGCGCTGCTCCAGAAGCGGCGCACATAATCCTCCACCGCGGCCATATCGAGCTGCTCCAGCTCGGCGATCAGGGCCTGCTCACCCCACTCCCCGTACATCACCGCCTCGCGCAGGTCATTCATCGCCTGGCTGGAGGGGGACGCCGCCACATGGTTCTGCAGGGCGCGGATCATGTCCTTGCGGATATTGTCAAACCGCGCCGGGTCGAACGCCGGGTTCGCAGCGACCGCCAACAGCTTCTGCAGCAACACGGGCTGCTTGTCGTTGTAGCCGGTAACGCGCAGGCTGATACCCTGGGCATGTTTGTAGAAGTCAAAACTGAGGCCCGCCAGCATCGCAGAGTAGGCAAACTCATTCACATCGTCCTTCAAAAGGGCGGTATACAGCAGCGCAGATGCCGCTTGCCGGGCGTCCTGCCCCACTTCGGGCGAACGAAAATTGATATAGGTTGCGCCCTTGGGCACCCGGAACTCATGTCCCTGCATAAACCAGATTTTCTGGCGGTCGAGGGCCAGGGCTACCGTCGGCTGCGCCTGGTCTTCGCCCGCCAGCGAAACCAGGGTGACATCCTCGGCGATGAACTCATTGGGCCGCGGCAGGTGGAACTGGTCGGCGCCGCCTGGGTCCTGCCACGCAGCGAGCTGTTCACCGGACAGGGTCTGGCGCGAATACGGTACCTGGTAGTGGGGCGTGACCTGGTCTACTGCCACGCTCTCGTCGCTCAGGCTGACCACGACATTGCCGGCGTTGATCTGCTGCAGCAGGCTATCGATCATGGCCTGATCGTAACGATCCATGAGGTAGGGGCCGCGCAGTATGTCGAGGGGCGCATATTCGTGCATCCCCGCGGCGGTGGCGCTCACGTAGCCCATCGGATCGCCCTCCTGCTTGAAACGGAAACTGAGATCCGCCAGGCGAGTCTGCTCATCGTACAGCCACTGCTGCGCACCCTGCTGCCGCAGCATCTCGGTGTAGGCAAAGAACAATTGCACTACCCGCTGATAGTCGGCGACGCCCTTTTCCGTGAGGGTAATGCTCACACTGAATAACTCGCCGCCGGGCCAGGAAAGGCCGGAACCGGCGGCCAGGCCCTCCGCCAGTCCCTCGGCCTTGAGCCGGGACAGCAGGCTGCCCTCACCTTCGTGGCCCACCAGGTTGGCCACGTAGGAGACCGGCTTTACCGCGTAGTCCCCGCGGTAATCGGGAATGGGGAACAGCAGGTCGAGCTGGCGCAGGCTGGCCTGGGGCTGGACCTGCACCAGCATGGGCAGGGTTTCGGGGGCAAACAGCGGCGCGGCAATGGTCTCCCGCTCAGGGGCGGTATTGGGCACAGCGCTGAACACGGGCGTCACGAGGGACTCCAGCTCATCGAGCGACCCTGGGCCTAGCACGACGAGACGCATGATATCGGCGGAGTAATGGGCCTTGTAGAAACGGATGAGCTCGTCGCGGACAGCGGAGTCGGGGTTGTCGCCCAGGGTTTGCAGCGAACCGACCGAAAACTGGCTATAGGGATGCGCGGGATTCATCACCGTCTGCAGTACATCGAGACCCCGCCGCGCATCGCTCTTGAGGCCCATCTGGTACTCGGCCTCCACCGCATTCTTCTCCCGGTCCACGTAGGCGCCATCGAATCGCGGGGCGATGAAGAACTGGGCGAAGCGATCGAGAGCCTCGGGAAGGTACTCGGCGTTCACGTCAAAAAAATAGTTGGTGTTCTCAAAGCTGGTGTAGGCGTTGCGGGTGCCCCCATGCTCGGTGATGTATTCCTCGTACTCCGCCGGGTCGGGATACTTGTCGGTCCCCAGGAACAGCATATGCTCCAGGAAATGCGCAAGCCCGCCGCGGCCTGGGGGGTTGTCGCCGCTGCCGACGGCGACATCCAGGGAAGCCGCCGCCTTGACGGTATCGGGGTCGGAGATCAGCAGCACCTGCATCTCGTTGGGCAGGGTCAGCAGCCGGTACTGGTAGTCGTCATTGGGGCTTTGCACCGGCTGTTGCGCCGGCTGGGGAGCCGTTGCGCAGGCGGCGAAAACCAGGGCAATGAGAAAGCCAAGCAGGGGGGTCAGCCCCCGCCGTATGACATTGGCGGGCATTAATTACTCCATAGCAAGTTGAGTTGGTGCTTCATGTTTTTCCGGTTCCGCAGTCGGCCAGGCATTGATAATGGCCTTGATCAGCGTCGCCAGTGGAATGGCGAAAAACACCCCCCACAGGCCCCATATGCCCCCGAAAAACAGGATGGCCAGGATAATGGCCACGGGGTGCAGGTTCACCGCCTCGGAAAACAGCAGGGGAACCAACACATTGCCGTCCAGCACCTGGATGATCAGGTAGACCGCACAAAGGTAAAAAAATTCAGTGCCCATACCCCACTGGAAGAAACCGACCATGACCACGGGCAGGGTAACGAGGATGGCGCCTACATAGGGGATGATCACCGACAATCCCACGGCAAGGCCGAGCAGGGCGGCATAGTTGAGCCCCATCACGGCAAAGGCCACGTAGCTGACCGCGCCGATGATGATAATCTCCACCACCTTGCCCCGGGCATAGTTGGCAAACTGCAGGTTCATCTCGCTCCAGATACGCCGCAGCAGGGGGCGCTCCCGGGGCAGGAAGCCGCCGCACCAGCCGAGCAACTGCTCTTTGTCCTTGAGGAAGAAAAATACCAGCAGGGGAATCAGGATAAGGTAGACCAGCACGACGAAAAGGCCGGGAATAGAAGATACAGACAGGGTCAGTATGGTCTGGCCCAGGGCAGCGAATTCGGCTGTAGCCAGCGCCACCAGGTCATCGATCTGCACCGCCGAGATGAACTCGGGATAGCGATCGGGAAGGATGCTGACCAATTGCCGGGCCTGCTCCAGCATCCCCGGCATTTGCGTCACAAGGCTCGCCAGCTGCCGCCAGACCAGCGGCAGCAAGCCGAGGATGATCGCGAAAAAGGCCCCGACAAATACCACATAGGCCACGCTGACGCCCAACCAGGCGGGCGCGCCGTGGCGCTGTAAGCGGGTGGAGATACCCTCCATGAGGAAAGCCAGCACCAGGGCGGCCAAAACCGGGGTGAGGATATCCCCGATGGTCATCAGCAGCAGGACAGCAACGGCCAGCAGTACCAGCAGCAGGACAGATTCCTCCTCGAACAGGTAGCGCCTGTACCACTTGTTGAAAATATCGAGCATGGTGCCTTCCCCTGGTGGAGCTTCAGTTCTTCTGGATGAGATACCGGTAGACACCGCCGACCTCCTCACTGGCGAGCAGACTATGGCCGGATTGTTGGGCGAACACACGGAAATCCCGCACCGATCCCCGATCGGTCGCCAGCACCTGCAGGCGCTCGCCGACCGCCATGGCATTCAATGCCCGCTTGGCCTGCAGCAGGGGCATGGGGCAGGCCAGGCCCCTGGCATCAAGCTCTACCGGCTGTGCGTCAGTCATGATTGGCGTGAGTCATAGCGCGGCGAAGGGCCCGGGCAATTGGCGGCACAGTATAGCCATACCCGGACGCAGAATGAACTTTTGTCCGTGCGGTTGTCCAATGCGGTGTTGCCGCCGCTGATACTAAACCGATTGCCTGCCGCCCGCTCGTCTGACGTACAATGCTACCCTTCTGCTTCAACCCTGATCGTGGTGACACCCTGCCGTGTTTGATTTCCGGGAAATGAAAGTTCCCGCTGGAAGGCTGGTGCCGGCTTTGCTGCTGGCATTGCTCCTTGCAGTGCTGCTGTCACCCGGCATCCCCGCTCTCGCCCAGGACCAGGACCTCAACCTGCCCAATCTGGGCGAATCGTCGACGAGCATGTTCTCGGCGGAATACGAACACCAGCTGGGACGCGCCTGGTTACGGATATTTCGCAGCCAGGTGCGCACGGTGAACGACCCGCTGCTGCACGACTACCTCGAGCACCTGGTGTACAAGCTGGCGTCCCACAGCAAACTTGAGGACCGGCGGCTGGAGGTGGTAATCGTCGATAGCCCCGAGATCAACGCCTTTGCCGTGCCGGGTGGCATCATCGGCGTCAACAGCGGGCTGCTGCTGTACGCCCAGAGCGAGGATGAACTGGCGACGGTGCTGAGCCACGAAATAGCCCACCTGAGCCAGCGCCATTTCTCCCGCGGCGTCGAATTCCAGCAGAAAAACCAGCCGCTGACACTCGCGGCGATGATCGCCAGCTTCGTCCTGCTGGCTACAGCGGGGGCGGACGCCGGCATGGCGGCCATGTCAGCCACCCAGGCCGCGGCCCAGAGTTCAGCCCTGCGCTACAGCCGCACCAATGAACAGGAAGCGGACCGGGTGGGCATGCAGACCCTGGCGGACGCCGGCTTCGATCCCCAGTCCGCGCCGGCCATGTTCGAGCGCATGATGCAGGCCTCGCGCTACGCCGGGGGCGACCGGGTCCCGGAGTACCTGCGCTCCCACCCCCTCACGGAAAACCGCGTGGCCGATACCCGCAACCGGGCCCGGCAATACCCTCGTCAGGAGCCCACCGAATCCCTTGACTACCAGCTGATGCGCGCCAGGGTCAGCAACCAGCTGGCCACCTCGCCGGAGGAGGCTGTAAACAAATTCCGCGGAGAGCTGGCCGGCACGCCCCGCTCCGCCGATGCGGCGAACTATGGCCTGGTGCTGGCCCTCACCGCGGCCGGCAAGGCCAATGAGGCCAGGCTGGCGCTGGACGGCATCTGGTCCAGGGACCCGGAGCGCATCGAATACATCATCGCCGATGCCAGGATCGACATGGCGCGCCGCCAGCCGGAAAAAGCCGTGTCGAAACTGGAGGCCCGGCTGCAGCTCGCGCCCGGCAACTTCCCCCTCACCATGGCTTACGCCGACGCGCTGATGGCGGACGGCAAGCCCCATGTCGCCGAGCCGGTACTGGTGGCCCAGAGCAAGCTGAACCCCAACGACCCCGGCCTGTGGTACCTGCTCGCGGAAATCCAGGGTCTGTCCGGGAACATCGTCGGCCTGCACCAGTCGCGGGCGGAGTACTTTATCCTGAACGGGAACCTGGACCAGGCGGAGAAGCAGTTGACCTATGCGCTGAAGCTGACCCGTGGTGACTTCCTGAACAGCGCAAAAATCAACCAGCGGCTGGCAGATATTGCTCAGATGCGGGCGCAGATGGACAGCTGAACCCGGGCTGGCGCCTGCGCCTCAGGCGTTGCCCTTCACCGGGAGATGCTGGGCGGCGGCAAAATCCAGCATCCGGCGCAGGGGCACCATGGCTCGCGCGCCCACCTGCGGATCCACCACGATCTCGTTGTCACCGCGGTCAAACACGGCGGCCAGGGCTTCCAGGTCATTCATCGCCATCCAGGGGCAGTTGGCGCAACTGCGACAGGTGGCGCCTTCGCCGGCGGTGGGAGCGATGATGAATTCCTTGTCCGGAGCCTGTTGCTGCAGCTTGTAAAAGATGCCCTGGTCGGTGGCGACGATAAAGCGGCGGTTGTCCATCTCGACCGCTGCGCGGATGATCTGGGTAGTCGAGCCTATCCGATCGGCCAGATCCAGGACGGCGCGAGGCGACTCGGGGTGCACCAGCACGGCGGCATCGGGGTAGACCTTCTTGAGGTCGGCGATACCCCTGGCCTTGAACTCCTCGTGCACGATGCAGGCACCGTCCCACATGAGGATGTCGGCACCGCTTTGCCTGCGCACATAGTCGCCCAGGTACCGGTCCGGCGCCCAGATAATCTTCTCACCGCGATCCGCCAGGTGCTCGGCCACCGCCAGGGCAATACTCGAGGTCACCACCCAGTCAGCCCTGGCCTTCACCGCTGCCGAGGTGTTGGCATACACCACCACCTGGCGATCCGGGTGCTGGTCGCAGAAGGCTGAAAATTCCTCCACCGGGCAACCCAGGTCGAGGGAACAGGTGGCCTCGAGGGTGGGCATCAGCACCCTTTTATGGGGCGTAAGGATCTTGGCGGTTTCGCCCATGAACTTGACACCCGCCACCACCAGGGTCCCGGCGGGGTGGTCATGGCCGAAACGCGCCATCTCCAGCGAGTCGGAGACACAGCCGCCGGTTTCCTCCGCCAGCGCCTGGATGGCGGGGGCGGTATAGTAATGCGCAACGATGACCGCATTCTCCCGCTGCAGTGCGGCCTTTACCCGGCCACGCAACTCCTTCTCCCGCTCCGGGCTGAGGCGTTTCCTCTCCTCATGGTCCAGGTGGTACTGCACCTGCTGGCGGATGATCTCCAGTTTATCGGACGCAATGCTCATAGGGCTTGATACGGTGGGCGGCTGAAAACGGACCGGAAGTCTAGCACAGAAGCGAAAACCGGCCATTTCACCCGGGGCGCGCCGACCGGGGTGGTAATTTTCAATAAACATTCACTAGAACTTCTCTGAAATATTCCGTATAACCTCATGTTATATAAAGAATAAAGTGGTACCAAAAAGCTTGGGCGGGAGGAATCCGCCGCGAGCGCAATGGTAGCGCTATCCGCGTGACCAGCCAGGGCGATTGAGTGGATCTGCACACGATACTGATTATCTCCGAGCATAAGACAGATCATCTGATCCTGTCCGCATGCCTCGAACGCGCCGCGCCCGCCAGGTTCAGGCTCGCCTCCCCCAACCTGATGCGACGCCCTCTGGAAGCACTGATGGACCCCGCCATCGACGCGGTGATCATGGCCGGAGGTCCGGAAACCGAATACCTGCTGCGACTTGCCCAGAAGAACAACGCCTCAGCGCCGATTGTGCTGCTGCTCGACGAGGTCACCGATAAAATCAGCGCCCAGCTGCGCGATTACGGCGCGCAGGATTATCTCGTGCGGGGACAGTTGCAGGACCAGCTGGTCCACCGCATCCTCGATTACAGCATCCAGTTGAAGCAGGCCCGGGACCAGATCCGGCAGCTGTCCAGCCGCGACACGCTCACCGGCGCGCTCAATCGGGCCGGCTTCCGGGCACACCTGGAGCGGGCCATACACCGATCGGAGCGCTATGGCTTCAACACCGCCCTCCTCTACATCAACGTGGACCAGTTTGCCAACGTCAACGATAACTACGGCGAGGCCGATGGCGACCTGATGATCAAGACCATCTCGCGCCGCCTGATCAACAAGATGCGCAGCACCGACAGCATCGCGCGCCTGGGTGGCGACGAATTTGCCGTGGTGCTGGAGGACGTCAGCTCCATTGCCGATGTGGAGCTGATTGCGGGGAAAATGCTCGGCTCGATATCCGCGCCGATGATTCTCAGCGAGCAGCAGGTGTCGGTGGAGGCCAGCATAGGTATCGCTTTCTTTCCGGATGATGGCAGGGAATTCTCCGACCTGGTCGACAATGCGCGCAGCGCGATGCAACAGGCAAAGAGCGTCGTCGGCGGTAAGTTCATTCGTTATTCAGAGCAGCTGCTGTTCGATGTCGCCGGCGGCAACTCCCTCGCCGCGGAACTGCGAACCGCGGTGCGCAAGAACCAGTTCGAGTTGCACTACCAGCCTCGGATAGACCTGAGCGATGGGCAGCTCGTGGGCCTTGAAGCACTGCTGCGCTGGAACCACCCGGAAAGAGGCCTGCTGTACCCGGGAGAATTCCTCTGCGCATGCGAGGATATGGGACTGATGAGAACCATCGGCTACCAGGTCATCCAACACGCCTGTTCGGCGCTGATCTGGCTGGGCGAACAGGGTTTGCGCCACGTCGACGTGGCGGTGAACATTTCCTTCTCCCAGATCCAGGACAATCGCTTCCTGGACATAGTCCGCGACATCGTAACCCGCAGCGGCGCGGATGCCTCGCGGTTGGAGTTCGAACTGACCGAGTCCACCATCCTGAAGAGTCCGGGGGCAATCAAAGAACGCATGGATGAGTTGCGCAAGCTGGGTATTTCGTTCTCCCTCGACGACTTCGGCACAGGCTTCTCCCAGCTTTCCCACCTGACGGAGCTGCCGATCTCGGCCCTGAAAATAGATGCCTGCTTCGTTCGCGACCTGCCGCGCAATCCACACCAGGAAGCCGTGTGTACCATGATCATCGAGATGGCGCGCCGGCTGGGGATGCTGGTGATTGCCGAAGGCGCCGAGACCCATGAACAGGTCGAATTCCTGCGCAGGAATAACTGCCAGCAGGTGCAGGGTTTCTATTACAGCCCGGCGATTCCACTGCAACAACTGCCGCGCTTCGTCCAGGAGCAGCGCTTCAAGCGCCGGGAAAGACTATTTTCCTGAGACCGGTTTGTCACAGTGAGGGATCACTGCGGCAGACTCAG